>JBCDKH010000003.1 GCA_038746835.1 Planctomycetota bacterium
CCCCCCGCGGGGGGGGGGGCGGGGGGGTTTCCCGCGGGGGGTCCTGGTGGGTCGCCTGGGTGGGCCCCCCCCCCCCCGCGGGGGCCCCCCCCCCGGCGGCACCCGCTTCTCTGGGCGCAACGCGTCACGCGGTGGTTGCAGCGGATGACGCGAGCGACGACGCTGATCCCGTGGGAACGGTCGTTGCCGATATGTCCGCCGAGGCGACGCTGCATTGTCCGCACTGCCGGTACGACCTCCGCGGCGCGACCGGCGACGTCTGCCCGGAGTGCGGCAAGACCTTCGACCCGGCCACGCTCGGAAAACCCGAGATCCCTTGGAACGATCGGCACCGGTGGTGGTCGATCCGCTCGTTTATCGCGACCGTCTGGCTGGTCCTTCGGCACCCGATCCTGTTCGCCCGGCAGATCGACACGCCGGTCTCGCTCAAGCCGGCCAAGCGGTTCCGGCTAATCTGCGTGCTCCTCGCGGCCGGGTGTCTGGTGCCGATGGTCTGGCGTACGGCCTGGCAGTTCTACCCAGCCGCGATGCAAGACCCGCTGCTGGAAGACGTCGCCAACTGGCAGCGGGACGACCCGCCTGAGTGGGACGACTTCGTCGGCTGGCCCGAACTGATCGCCGACACCTCCATCATCGCCGCCCTCTGCCTTGGCACGGGGCTCTGGCTCTTCCTCGGCTCGGGCCTGGCGACCTACGCCCTGGAAACCCGCGAACGCCACGCCCCAACCCGCGAACGCCGCCTCGCCATCGGCTACTACACCGCGGCCCCATTGGCGCTGAGCCCGCTGATTGTCTTCATGCTCGGGATAGACTACGTCGCTCACTTTCGAGGATTTTCTAGTAGCCAATATCCCGGCGAAACGCTGTGGGAATACATCCTTCTCACAGCTAAGTTCTTCTTGTCTCCATTCAAAGGCCCGCTGGACATCGCGATTGCCTTTCTGATTCCAACAACGATCTGCGTGCAACTGCTCTACGTCTGCACGCTCCCGTATGTAGCCCTCGTCCGCGGACTCGACGTCGGCATCTTTCGATCTTTCGCCATCGTTCCAAGCCTCATCGCGGGATGGCTCGTGCTGTTGATCCCTCTCGTTTTGGGTCTGCCGTTCCTCGCGTTTTATCTACAGATCGCGTGGCACGCACTCGACAACCTGCGATGAAGGTTCAATCGATCGTTGATTGTCAAATCGCGGCGACCTGCATCTCATCAATCGCGAGCAATTGAGCCGACTTTGATTATCGCTGCGGATTGATCGCTTGCGCTCGCCGCCCACCGTCGAAGAGATAAGTCCATGGATCGACGTCCGGATCTGGCGAAGCTTCGAGCGGAACAACGCGATCGAGGGTCCGCCACTTGTTGACAGGCCCGAACCACGTCCGATCACCCTGTCGCCGCTGTGACCCACCCTGATCGATGCCGTCTTCCCAGACGCTGTAGACGAGCGGGATAAGAGCATCGGGCCGATATCCAATCGGCTGCGAACCGTCGGCGAATGGGTCGATCGGCACGTCTGGAAGGTAACCGGGAACAAGATCCTCAAGGGTGTTGGGGAGCCGCCCGTCGTGATCAGCCTGATAAAGCTTGATCGCTAGCGCAGTCGCAGTGAGTCGATGCTGGGCAGTGGTCACGAAGTGCCCCCGTGCCATCCATCGGTAAGCACCTTGAATCGCCGTTCGACGCCCTCCGTTGAAGAGACACCCCGCAAGCGTCGCAGGGCGTCTGCGCTCCTTCAGTGAATCGACTCCGATCGCTTCGGCCAACCGACGTGCATCAGGAAACGTCTCCGCCTGCGCGAGGAGGGGTGATGTGACGCTGGCAAGCCGCGCCTTGTGCAAGAGCGATGTGGTCCTCAGCCGCTCGGTCATCCATCGCTCTCTCCAAGTTGATGGCGAACTGGTCTCGGCAGCCTGCATGATTACTTCGACCCGATCGACGGCCAAGGCCTTGCTCGCACGAGCCTTGCGATCGATCAGGAGACGCGCGATCAAGTTGCGAACTTCGGGCTCTGCAGCGGCCCACGCGTCCAAGGGCTGACTCGCATCGATCGGATAGGCGATGAGTTCAACGGCAAGCGCAGCAGCCCAGGCTTCCACGCCGAAGCCCACGGCGTCTGCAAGAATGCCATATCCCAGGTGCTGCGCTGCCTCGCCGAGGTGGGTCACTTCGACCAACCGCCGAATCGCTCCAAGCGAGTCGCCGGCGTGCAGCCGCGCATCCGCGTCATAGCCGAGCAGCATCGAGAGTTGTCGATGTGCTCCAAGCGATGAGTCAGCTACGTCTCGGTTGAACAGAGGCATGCCAAAGTCGGCCTCTTCCGTCGCCAGGGCAGCCTCGGACAGAAGGTTGAGCTGCTCAGCGAACGTGCTGCCAAAGTCTGCGTCGGCGGCACGGGCTCGCCGTTCGTAGACCGTGTCGAATCCGGATCTGACGTGCTCCTTCTGCGCCGCTGTCATGTCCGGCATCGACGCGGCGGCGGCGTTGATCAGGACGGCCGGGTTGTTGCCGGTGTCGGGAGCTACACCCGTGATGCGGGCCAGATCGTCCGGGTGTGGGAGCCCGTCGCCACGCCACTCCTCGATGAGCGCGAGGCGTTGCCGTTCGACGTACCAGCCGAGCCAGACGTGGAAGCTGACCACGCTCACGATCAGCACCAGCGTCAAGGCCGTCAGCCGCTTGAGCCACCAGAACCTCGGGATCGGCCGATCGTCCACGACAGCCAGAGTACAACGTCGCCGTCCAATCCGATGCGCTCCCAGCGAAGACCTTGGCGCCCAGCCAATGACAACGGCCCGCTCCGGAAAGAGCGGGCCGTTGCGTTGGATTGATCCCGGCGTTCCGGCCGGTGGTTGTCGCGGGACTTAGAGCTCGTCGTCGCTGAACAGCGAGTCTGCCGGAGCGGCGACCGACTGACCGAAGTTGGCACGCAGGATGCCGAAGTCGGCCAGGTTGACCGCACCGTCCAGGTTGAAGTCGGCACTCAGGAAGCCATCGACCGGCGTGCCGCCGAAGTTGGAACGCAGGATGCCGAAGTCGGCCAGGTTCACGCTGCGGCTGCGGTCGGCGTCGCCGGCGAGGAAGAAGTCCTCGATGAACGGCGACGAGACAAGCGTGGCACCGCCGGAGTTGGCAACGCCGGCCGTGTCCAGAGAGAACTCGTAGTTGCCGTTGGTCAGCAATCCACTCTGGACCAGCGGAACCAGCGAGAATACTGCCAAATTGAGCCCTGGTAGGAACACGGCCGTCACCGTCGAGGTGTCGATCTGGGTGGCAGTTGTCACGTTCGTCGCAATCAGATCAGACGGGTCGATACTGGACGACACGTCCTGGTCGATTTCGAAGACGACCTCAAGTGTGCTCGCGTCGTACGAAGTGGCGACGACCTCCGGCGGAGCGGCCGAGAGCTCGATGGCACCGATGTCGACGAAGTCGTCGACGACCATCGGGTCATCGAACACGCGGTCGAACGGAGCACCACGCTGGTCGAAGACGAGCGCGACGTCGTCCAGGCTCTCATCGGCAGGCGTGTCCGGATCGTCGCCGGCAACGTTGTCCGCACCCGGGTTGACCGCCAGTGCCGGGGCACCGTTGTCAATCGCGTCGCTGCCCGGCAGCGGCAGGTGGTTCCGGGTGGAGCCACCGTTGAAAGCCAGCGGAGCCAGCGCCGGCGAGTCGGTCGCAAAGGCTGCCGGCGTTGCCGGGGTGAGCTCATCGCCGTCGAAGTCGAAGACGATGTCCGTACCGAGGATGGTGTTGCTGGTTGTCTCACCAGCGCCGAACGTCGAGCCACCCGGCAGGGCAGCGGTCGTGCCGAAGTTGGCCGGCTCCTGAACCTGCGGGGTCAGCGGATCGCCGTCGTCGTCGACGAAGCCGGTGTTGCCGGCGAGGAACGAGTTGACCACCGTGAAGCTCGTCGTGTCATCCAGGAACGTGTCGGTCGGCTGGATGACGATCGCCGAGTCCAGGCCGTCGTTGAGGACGACCGTCGACTGGGTGATGCTGATGACAAAGGCCGGGTCGACTGTGGCACCGGTTTCGCCGAACGCGCTGAAGCTCATGGCCGCGCGAGCGTCGGACGTGTTGCCGGAGAAGGTCGACTGGACAATCGCGACGTTGTAGACGTCGACGCCGAATCCGATGTTTGGATCGGCCTCGGCAATCTGGACTTCCAGTGCGCCGCCGAAGCCGTAGTCGGGGCCGAACGTGTCGGGATCGACCGGAGCGGTCGTGTTGATGGCACTGTTGCCGCTGAACTCCGAGTTGAAGACGAACAGGTCACTGTCGGACGCCCACAGGCCGCCGCCGGCACCGCCGCTGTCGACTGCGCCGATGCTGCGGTTATCGAAGAAGCGCGAGTTGATCACGTCCACGCCACCGATGAACGACGCGACACCGCCGCCGAGGTTCACGGTCTGGTTGCTGAGGAAGGACGAATCGATGATCTCGAGCTGGGCATCGCCGAAGTTGCGAGCCTGCACCGACCCGGTGGCCGACGCGCCGACGACGTTGCCGGCCTCGAGGGCGACAGCCTCTCGTGCCACCGTGCTCATCGAATCCGGGCCGATCGACGAGAAGGTCGACAGGTTGGCGTCTTCGTTGACAAACGCAGCGGACGAAGCGGTCGTCGAAGGACCCGGCGCCGCACGACCCGCGGCGGCTGCCGAGGGCACGATGGTCTCGTTGCCGAGGAAGAAGACCGCACCACCGCTCTCTTCCGACGAGTTGGCCTGGAAGCTGCTGCTATTGATGGTCAGGCCGGTGCCCAGCGGGCCGGTGCCGCCGACGGGCGTCTCGCCGAAGTTCAAACGAACCTCGACGGCACCGCCGGTACCCGTGACGAAGTTCTGGTCGGCAGAGGCCTGCTGGAACTGAGCGAAGTTGGCATTGAACGAGCTGCCCGAGATGTTGGTCGTTGGGCCGTACGACGTCACGGCTCCACCGGTGTCGCCGGCGAAGTTGTTGGTGAAGACGCTGTCTGTGATGTTCAAGACGTGCTCCACCGAGCCGTCGTCCGCCGCGTATACCGCACCGCCGTACAGGCCGGTCAGCGCCGTGTCATTGGCGGTGAAGTCGGCGTTTGCAATGTTGACGGTGTCGGTGATAAGGAACAACGCACCGCCGAGGTCGTCGCCCACGTTGTTGCTGAAGGACGTGCCGTCGATGTTGAGCGTGTCGACCTGGGCGCGAATGGCACCGCCGGTGCCGGCCGCGACGGGCGTGATGAGGGCGCTGTTACCGACGAACGAGCCACCCGTGATCGTGAGGATCGTGTCCGCACCGAAGGCCGCGACAGCGCCACCGCTGGTCGCACTGTCCGGGTCGAAACCGGTGTTGTTGGTGAAGTCGGTGTCGGTGAAGGTCAGCGTGCCCTGAGCAAAGATGGCACCGCCATCGCCGGCCTCGTTGTCATCGAACGTGGTGCCGACCGTCGTCAGCGACGCGCCCGCGTTCACAAAGGTCGACCCGCCGGCACCTCGCAGGAACTCGGGTGCGGCATCGGGATTGAGCGGATCAAAGGCCGGGTTCGGCGTCTGAGCGATGTTGCCGCCGGTCAGGACCAGACCGTTGAACGTGAGACTGGAGGCTGCCAGAACCGTGAAGTGACGAGACTCGACGCCGGCACCGATCGTGACACCTGCTGCCGAGTCTGTGATGGTGAGGTCGCTGCTGCCACCGATCACGATCTCGCCCTGCGTGAGGGTGATGGTCTGCGGCGTGGCGAAGACCGTCGGATCGAAGACGATTTCGTCGGCGCCCGGCGAGGCCTCGGCCTCGAGGACGGCTTCGCGAAGCGTGGTCAGCCCGTCGGTCGGGTTCGTCACGTCCGAGACCGTGTCGACGGTGAACGTGGCGAGGAGCCGGCGGGTCTCGAGGTTCTCGATCAGTCGGTTACGGGTTGCCTTGCGGCGGGTAGGGGTCGTTTGACGCATCGATTCAGCCCTTTGCAGTGGTGTTCGAGTCTCTGTGGAGAAAACGGGAAGGAGTGGCGATGGGAACGCGGAATCAGCGACATCACTCCGCCAGGGGCGGGTGGCTTCGCAGCACGTGGACGATGGACGCATCGTTCTCCCGATTCACGCCACCATCACCGTTTGCCAGGCGAGTAAGGACCCTCGCGGCAGCGCCACAGGATAGTGACACGGGACCGAAATGGAACAACAAATTGCGAAGACTGAAAACGAGGAGGTCGCGCCACTCGCACCGCCGCCCGATTTCTCGCCCCAGCCGGCACAACGCTCCCGAGATCCGATCACGCGATCACGCCTCGTCGTCGCTGAACAGCGAGTCTGCCGGAGCGGCGACCGACTGACCGAAACTGGCACGCAGGATGCCGAAGTCGGCCAGGTTGACCAGGCCGTCGTAGGTTGAAATCGGCATCGAGGAAGCCGTTCTGTGGCATGGCGTTGAGCGTCAGGCTAGAGACTAGATCAGCGAGGCCTCCTTCTCCTAAGCAGGTACCGTATCGCGAGCCGGCATGACCATGGAGACCGACGAGCCGTTGCCGTGTCCCAACTGCGGCTATGACCTGCGCGGGAATGCGTCGGACGTTTGTCCGGAGTGCGGAGACGCGTTCGATCCGGCGAGGCTTGCCGAGGCCCAGATTCCGTGGCAGGAGCGCCATGAGATCGGGCGTGTTCGGGCGTTCGTGCAGACCGCGTGGCTTGTCATCCGCCGGCCGACGCGGTTCGCACGACAGGCGACCCGGCCGGTTCGATATCGCGATGCTCGGCGGTTTCAATTCGTGTGCGTGCTGCTGGCGTGGCTAACCATCGGGCCGGTCTCGGCGTGGGGGCTGTGGAACGCTCGCGACAGCTACGTTTCCGGGGAACCCTCTCCGTTCATGTACTACAGCCAGCCGTCGGGCGACACGTCGAGCCCGAGCGCTTTGCTCGCCGACGGGTCGATCGTCGCGGCCTTTCTGGTTGGATTGTTTCTGTGGCTGTTCCTGACAACGGGCGTGGCGAGTTACTTCTTCCAACTGCCGTCATTGTCAACTGCGATTCGAGACCGAGCGATCGCCGCGAGCTACTACGCGGCAGCGCCTCTTGCGTTAACGCCGGTCGCCGGCGTCACTGTGTTGGCGATGCTCGGTGTCGCGTACCTCGGCGAAGAGGAGATTTGGCCAGAGCTGATTGCGATGTGGTTGGTCGTTGTCCTCTTCACAGCGGCTGCTGTCCTCGTACTCGTCGCATTGCTCGCAACTGCGACCGTGCCGATGCGGTTTCTTCGGCGAGGACTGCATGCCTCGGCGACTCGGTCGATCGCGTGTCTTGTGACAGTCGTCAGTTCCAGCTTGCTGTTGTTCGTTTGGATGGTCGTCGGTCTTCCAACAATGGTCTTCTACGTCCAGCTATCGTGGCACGCCCTCCGCATGCCGTAAGGCGAGGTCAGGGCGATTCCTGGGACTCCATTTCGATCACGAATTCGTCAGGCTCGGCTCTTGGGTCTGGAGCGGGCGTGAGCGGTTGGGCAAGGTCCAGATGCTCCCAACTGCGCTGCGGATTACCACCTGGCCGGACCATCCGTCCGCCGTCGTCCTGTCCGTTGACGCCGACGCTGTAGACGACGGGCAAAGGCCCGCCCAGCCGATATCGAAGTGGCGGCGATTCGCTTGCCATTGGATCGCCCGGCACAAACGGCAAGTACTCCGGTACCAAGGCGTCGAGGTCTGACGGCAAAGCTCCGTCGTGGTCCACGCGGTACAGCCGGACGGAAAGGGCAACCGCTGCCATGCGTCGTTGCGCTTCCACACGCGTGAACGCCTCTGTGCCCCGATCGAGGCTCGGCAGCAGGATCGAACTCATCAGCTCGCTCAGCATCTCCGCGCTTGATTCCGGTTCGACCTCGAAGCCGAAATCGTCACGCGACCTGGCGATCAGGTCTATCCATCCTCGCAGGTCGTTTGACTCCGCTGCCGCGTCACCCATGGCGGAGATAAACGCTGCCGTACGCAACAGGTCCGCCTTAAAGAACGGTTTGGCGACCCATCCCGAAACGCCACCGGCCGGCAGTCCGACGAACTGCGGAGCCGCCGCTGACATCGTCCGCTCGCCGCGGTAGGCAAAGGCGGCGTCGTGCATTGGCTCGTTCGCGTCGGCGAGCAGGTCCGCGATGAGTGCTTCGACGGCCGGCCGAGCTGCGCGCCAGCGCTCGTGGCGATCGGCATCGTCCAGCCCGGGAATCGGCGTTGTCGCGAGATCGGCCGCCCGCGCTGCGGCGAGCGCTTCGATGCCGCAACTGACCAGACCGCTGACCAGCGACGGGCCGTAGGTCGGCGTTGCATCGCTCAGACGAAGCATGTCGCGGATCGCCTCAGTCGCACCCAGCAGATCACCTTCCGCATGCTCCACGGCCGCGAGGTAGCCCAAACGATTGGCGATTTCTCGAAAGCTATTCAAAAGCGGCATTAAGGTGCTGATCTGCACGGCCGGGAGGCCCCAGTCGAAGATGGGCTCCTCGATCTCTCGTGCCTGCCGCGCAAGGTCCAGCTGCAGTTGCGTCGTCTCGACGATGGACCGCAAATGCGTCAGACCATCGGCATCGACACGAAACGGCGAACCGCGCAACTCGTCTGCCTCCCAGTCTTCGTCTTCAGGTGAAAGCGGCGGCAAGGCCGAGGCGGCGGTGTTGAGCGGGAATGCGGCGTTCCGCGGGTCCTGTGGAACGACGCCTTGGTTGACAACGGTCTCGTCCGGATGCGGCCAGCCGTCCTGCCGCCACTCATCGAGCAGCGCGGCCTCGCGAGCGTCGATGTGGTTGCCGAGCCAGATGTGAAATCCCAACCACGCCACCGGCAAAGCCACCGCGACCGGTAATAGCCGCTTCAACCACCAGAACGTCCGGATCGGCGGTTCGTCCACGGCCGCGAGGGTACCGTGTCGGCGTGTCGCTCGCGTTGGCCATTTTGAGGCAGTATGCCGACGTCGCCCCGACGGAACGCGGCGGGTTTCGGCTGGCACGGGTGGCGCGCCGGCTGGTGCCGCGGGCGAAGTGGCGGGGCGTCTACGGCGACGGGCGAGGCAACGCGCTCGACCTCGATCTGGCGACGTATCCGGATGTGGCGATGGCGTGCGGGCTGTACGAGCGCGACACGGATCGACTGTTCGAGAAGCTGCTCCGGCCCGGCATGCACTTCGTCGACGGCGGGGCGAACCTCGGCTACTTCACCTGCCGGGGAGCGAGGCGCGTCGGCTCGACGGGACGCGTCGATGCCTTCGAGCCCGATCCCGACAATCGCCAGCGGCTCAAAGGCAACCTGCAACGCAACGGCCTGGCGAACGTGACGGTCCGGCCTGTTGCTCTGTCGGATCAGTCGGAAACGCTCACCTTCCACCACCCGGTCAATGGCGATCGCAACCATGGCGAGACGTCGCGGTTCGACATCGCCGGCGTCGAGACGAAGTCGTTCGACGTCGAGGCCGTCCGGGCGGACGAGGTGATCGAGGACGTGCCGGACGTGGTGAAGCTGGACCTCGAAGGCGGCGAGCTGGCGGCGGTGCGTGGGATGACGCGCTGGCTCGCGGCGGACCGTCCACCGAAGGTCGTGCTGGAGCACAACCCACCCGCCGACGCCCGCGGCGGTCATCGCCCGGGTGACGTGTGGCGTGCGTTCTTGGAGGTTTCGCCGGGCTGGACGTGCTCGCGTGTCCGCTCATACGCAGCCGGGCATCTGGCACCACTGGTCTCGCCGGAACAGCTGGACCGGCTCGATCGACAGGTCAACTTGCTGTTTCAGTCTTCGGGCTGAAACGCAAAGGCGCAAAGAGGCAAAGGTCAGAGCAAAGCACCGGGCGTCGTGCTGGTCCTCCTGGAACCTCAAAACACTTTCTTACCTTTGCTCGGGCTTTGCCTCTTTGCGTCTTTGCGTTTCCCCTGTGACATCGATTGGGGCATGCTGAAACTGGCATCTGCGACGTCGTGACGTACCGTGTCGGCCCGCTGTGATCGACGTTCTGATCCAAACCTTCAACGAGGAACGGAATCTGCCGCACACGCTGCGCAGCCTCGAAGGCGGCTGGATCCGGCACGTCTTTGTCGTCGACTCCGGCAGCACCGATCGCACCAAGCAGATCGCTACGGAGTGGGGCGCGACGGTCATCGAGCACGCGTGGGAGGGGTACGCCCGGCAGAAGAATTGGGCATTGGCCAACGTGCCGTTCGAGGCGGACTGGGTGCTCATCGTCGACGCCGACGAGGCCGTCGACATGCCGTTGCGGGAGAAGCTGACGGAGCTCTCAAAGAAGGAAGCAGGACCTGAGGGCGAGATCGGGTTCCAGATCAACCGCGTCTTCGTCTTCAACGGCTCGAAGATCTGGCACTGCGGCTACTACCCGAGCTGGAACCTGCGCTTCTTCCGCCAGGGCATGTGCCGGTACGAGGACCGACGCGTCCACGAGCACATGGTCTGCGACGGAAAGGTCGGCTTCCTGGACGCAGGCCTGCGGCTGATCCACGAGGATCGACGCGGGCTGGAGCACTTCTTCGCCAAGCACAATCGCTACAGCACGCTCGAAGCCCTGGAGCTGTTTGAGAATCCCGAGCCATGGCCGGGTTTCGGCGGGTTTTTCCAGGATCAGACGAAGCGTCGACGGTTCCTGAAGAGTCGCGTGTTACCGCTGGTGCCGTTTCCCTGGTCGCAGCGGATGTTCTACATGCTGGTCCTGCGTGGCGGCATCCTTGACGGTCGCGCCGGGATCGAGCTGAGCAACATGATCAGCATCTACGAGGTGCTGATCCGGGCCAAGTACCGCGAGGTCGCCCGACTGGCGCGGTCGCAGCCGCGGCGGCTTACACAGGCGCTGCCGCAGGACGTCCGAGGAGACTTTGCGGCCAAGAAGCCAGTTGTCGTTCCGGAAGAGTCCAAAACGCCCGGCGGGTTGGCACGCGCCGAGGGCGAGATTCAGCTCGGCGAGGCGGTCACGTCTCCCGACGAGAAGAAGCCGCCGACGATTCCGGGCGCGGTGCCCGAACCCGGAACGCAGCTGGTCGCCGCGGGTGCGGACGATCCGTCGGCCGAGAGCTGGGGCGAAGTGATCTACGCCGGCGCCGCCCGCAGCGACGACCCGGCCGAGCAGGCCAAGCCGTTCGGCGGCGATCGCCACGGCAAGGCCAAGGTCAGCGTCGTTATCCCGACGCTCAACGAGAGCAAGAACCTCGCCCGCTGCCTCGACCACCTGACCTGGGCCGACGAGGTGGCCGTGGTCGACTCGGGCAGTCGCGACGACACCGCCGCGATCGCCGAGCGCTACGGGGCCAAGGTCATCCACTTCCACTGGAACGGCCGTTGGCCCAAGAAGAAGAACTGGGCGCTCCGCGAGGCACCGCTGGCCAACGACTGGGTCCTCATCGTCGACGCCGATGAGTGGATCATGCCAGAACTCGCCCGCGAGGTCGGCCACGTCGTGCTCGACAAGCCCGAGCACGCGGGCTTTTACGTGAACCGCCGATTCATCTTCATGGGCCGGTGGATCAAGCACTGCGGCTACTACCCGTCGTGGAACCTGCGCCTCATCCGTCGAGGCCAGGGCGAGTACGAACGCCTGACCGACGTCGGCAACACCGGCTCTGGCGACAACGAGGTTCACGAGCACGTCGTGCCAAAGGGGCCGGTCGGCTACCTCGACAACGACATGCTCCACTTCGCCTTCCCGAACATTCACACGTTCATGGAGAAGCACAATCGCTACTCCAACTGGGAGGCGATCGTCCAGCTCCAGAACGAGCAGGAAGGCGGCGAGGAGGAGCCGCAGGGCAAGAGCGATCAGGAGATCGGCGATGTGCTGTCGCGCAGGCGTCGGCTCAAGAACCTGTCGCGTCGCGTGCCGTTCCGGCCGACGCTGCGATTCCTGTACGCGTACGTCCTTCGCGGCGGGTTCCTCGACGGCAAGGCCGGCTACGTGTTCTGCCGTTTGCTGGCGATCTACGAGTACCTCAGCGTGGCCAAGCACACCGAGCTCGTTCAGGCGCGCGACGATGCCGAGCAGGCGTTCGCCCTGAGCGACGTCCCGCCGGCTCTGGGCAATCCGGTCGTGGTGAACGAAAGCAACAGCAACTGATGACGACGCTTCCCGACGTGCCCTTCGCTGAGGAACTGCCACGATTTTCGCTGGTGATCCCGTGCTACAACGAGGAGGACGCAATCGTACAGACGCTCGACGAGATCGAGCGCGTCCTCGCAGACGCCGGCGTGCACGAGGTCATCGTCGTCAACGACGGCAGCAAAGACCGCTCCGGCGAGTTGCTCCACGAGGCCGCCAATTCCGGCAAGTACCCAAACCTCACTGTCGTCGACCACGACTTCAACCGCGGCTACGGCGCCGCCCTCAAGACCGGCATCCGCAACGCCTCGGCCCCGCTCGTCGCCATCACCGACGCCGACGGCACCTACCCCAACGAACGCCTCGGCGAGCTGGTTGACATGGCCGTCGAACACCGATGGGACATGGTCGTCGGGGCCCGCACGATCAAGGACGAGGTCACGTATCCGCTCATCCGCAAGATTCCCAAGTGGTTCCTCGTCCGCTGGGCCAGCTGGTTGAGCGACCGGAAGATCCCGGACATGAACTCCGGCATGCGTGTCTTCCGACGCGAGGTGGCGCTGAAGTTCATGCCGGTGCTGCCCGACACGTTCAGCTTCACGACGACGATCAGCGTCGCGATGCTGACCAACCGGTTCAATGTCCACTACGAGCCGATCGGCTACGCGGCCCGCGTCGGCAAGAGCAAGATCAAGCCGATCCGTGACACGCTGCGGTTCGTGCAGCTCATTACACGGACGGGCATGTACTTCGCTCCGATCCGCGTGCTGACGCCGCTGATTCTGCTGCTGCTGCTCGCGTTTCTGGCCAGCCTCGGCTACGACCTGTTCATCTTGCGTGACCTGACGGACAAGACGATCCTGCTCTTGATGTTCGCGATGAACGTGACGATCTTCGCGCTGCTGGCGGACATGATCGACAAGAGGAACGCCGGATGAGCACCACCGTCGATGACGCCACCGTTCGCCAGAAGCTGCCGCGTGAGGAGGAACACCTCGACGCGCTGTCGCGGATGCGCGCCCTGGAGACGTACTACCAGTGGACGCTGTCGCTCGTCCGGCCTTGGCTGGGGAAGCGCGTCCTCGACGCCGGGTGTGGCACGGGCAACTTCCTCGAGAGCGTCAAGACCCACGTCGACCTCGCCCACGGCGTGGACTTGTCGCCGCAGAACCTGGTCGCGTGTCGCGAGCGATTCGCCAACGACGGCAACGTCTCCGTCGCCCAGGCGGACCTCGACGCCGATGCCGCGGAACTGAACGCGATGCAGTTCGACACGGTCGTCAGCCTCGACGTCGTCGAGCACATCGAGGACGACGTGGCGATGTTGCAGAACCTGCTGGACGTCGTCCAACCGGGCGGACACCTGCTGCTCAAAACCCCGGCCCACAAGTGGCTCTTCGGCGCGGTCGATGAAGCCAGCGAGCACTATCGCCGCTACGCCGCCGGCGAGCTGCGCGACAAGGCGCAGCAGGCCGGTTGGGAGATCGTGAAGCTGCGGTTCATGAACCTGTCGGGCGTCGGGCCATACTTCCTGAAGAGCCGCGTGCTCAAGAAGAAGGCCAACTTCAGCCGGACGTTCAAGCCTTGGCAGCTCAAGGCGATTCGTGTCGCCGTCCCGGTCTTCAAGGCGGTCGACGGCGTGTCGTCGCTCGTCACCGGTTTCAACGGCCCGCCGGCCGGACAGTCGGTCGTGCTCATCGCCAGGAAGCCCCAGTGACCCAGCCGATCGGCACCAAGAAGTCGGGCTTCCGCTGGCTGCTCATCAGCGGCGTGAGTTTCTTTCTGCTGCTGGGCCTGACGATTCTCCTCACCGAGGTCTTTGGTCTGCCGGAGGAGGCGTCGTACGCGATCGGAATCGTCGTCGTGATGGCGAGCAACTTCCTCTTCTGCCGCTATTACATCTTCGAAGCCGGCAGCGAGTCGTTCTTCAAACAGCTCGGCGGCTTTCTGGCCGGGACGATCGTCTTTCGCCCGCTGGAGTACCTGACCTTCCTCGGCCTGCACACGGGACTCGGACTCGATTACCGGCTGACCGTCGCGGTCGTCTCTGTCGGAGCGCTGGTCGCAAAGTTCTTCACGTACAAGCGGTTCGTCTTCCGCCGACCGGCATCGTCGCCGGCGATGACGTAGATTGACGCCCTTGGCCGGGACTTACCTCAAAGCTCGTGCGCTCATCAAGCGCATCCTGCCGCGATCGCTCGTGCGTGGCCTCGTCCAGCGGATGCCCGATCGCACGGTGACGCGCGTCGTCCCGCACGTCGACGGCACGCTCGCCTTTGGCCTGCGTCGACATCACTGGCTCATGAGCGACCGCTGCTTCGAAGGGCACGGCCTGACGCTCGGCCTGTTCCAGCACATGGCCCGCGAAGGTGACGTCTTTTACGACGTCGGGGCCAACATCGGCTACTACGCACGGTGGTCCCTCGCGAACCTGCCGATCCGCAAGCTTGTCGCCTTCGAGCCGATGGCGGCGAACCTGACAATCCTGCGAAAGAACCGCGAGCTCGCCAAGCGACAGGGCGACTTCGACATCCACGACCTCGCCCTGAGCGATCAGGACGGCGACGCGGAATTGCAGACCGACGACCAGTCCGACGGCTCGGCCGCCCTGAGCCGCGTCACCGGCGGTGCGGCGAGCGAGTCCCGCGCCGTCCGCGGTCTGGCTCCTCTGGTCGAAACCGTCACAGAACGGCGTCTCGACACGCTGCTCGCCGAGGCGCCCGACTTGCCGCCGCCATCACTGATGAAGGTCGACACCGAAGGGGCCGAGCACCTGGTGCTCGCTGGCGGACGCGAGACGTTCGCAACGCACAAGCCGCGACTGATCCTCGCCATGCACGGCAAGGACCGGGCGGAAGAGTCCCTGTCACTCTTGGCCGACGTCGGTTATCACGTCGCCGGCTGGGTGGGCAAAGACGCAGAGCGCCAGTGGCAGATGTTCCGTCCCGGCGATGCCGCATTGATGAGCGACAACAACTGCGTCGCCGCCTTCGACGAGGCCGACGTCGCGACCCCCGCTCCGGTGCTCGATTTGAGCGTGTCGTAGGTCGCGGCTCTGGTGCCACTGCATCGTTGCAGTGCTCTGATCCGACCACTGCAAGAATGCCGTGGCACCAGAGCAGTGGTGAGCGGTCACACGACAAACGCCGCGTGCAGGCGGTCCATCTCGGCGACCATGCCCTTGGCGGTGTCGTGCCAGCGGAATCGCTTGATGTTCTCCCGGCCGCGGGCGATCAAAGACGCGTCGGCATCGAACGCCTTCCGAATCGCCGCCGCCGCCGCCTCGGGCGTGCCGGCGTCGGCGATGATGGCTCCGTCGCCCGCAACCTCGGGCAGGGCGGCCTCGTTGCTGACGACGACCGGCGTGCCGCGACTCTGAGCCTCAACGATCGGAATGCCGAACGACTCGCACACGCTCAGGAACGCCATCACCCGTGCCGTCCGGTAGGCCTCGGCCAAACGCTCGTCGCCCACCCGTCCCTCGAGCACGACGCGATCTTCGAGCTTCAACTCACGAATAAGGCGTTCCAGCGACGCGCGATAGTCCGAGCTGCAGTAACCGACGATGTGGTATCGCAGCGGCTGGCCGTCGATCGAGTCGGGCAGCAGCGGCAGGGCGCGGATGATCATCTCCTGCCGCTTGTACGGACTGACGTTGCTGACGGTCAGGATCATCGGCTCGCGCGCAGTGAGCGGGACGTCATCGCTCAGGTCGACATCGACGAGATGGTCCGGCAGGCCGTTGTAGAAGACCGGCATCGACTTCGCGCTCGGCCCGTGGTGGTGAGCGATGAGGTCGCGGAGGAAGTGGCTCGTGAACGACATCGTGATGTGCGACGACCGCTCTGCCCGTCGGACAGCGATGCGATGCGCCCGACGCCGCACAAACGCGATCACGTGGTGCTTCATCGCCGTGTAGGCGGCCGGCATGTACGACCACGGGTCGCCCAAGTGCGCCAGCGTCGGCCACTCGAGCCCACGGACGGCCATTCCGTTGAGCTGCAGGAGAGCCAGGGCATCTCGCTCACGAAGCCAGTCGGGCAACGTCCGTCGCTCCCACGCGAGCCGCTTGAATCGCTCCGCCGTTGCGGCCGGTGCCCAGTAGAGGTCGATGTCGTCTCGGCCGGCGAAATGATCGGCGACCTCGACGTGCAACTCCTTGTCCTTGGTCAGGAGCAGCGTCGTCCGCCTGCCGAGTCTCGCAAACTCTGTCGGCAGAGCCTTGGCGAGCGTCGCGTTGCCGCCGCTGCCCACGCACAGCGCGTTGACGACGATCGGCTTGTCGGCGCGAGTGGACATCGACGGCAAAACGTACGCAGCGGGTTTGGACAACCTCGCATACGTCGGCGGGCGATGCCTATGCCTTAACGATGTCGGCACCGGCTCCCGAACGCCCGCTGCGGGTCGACCTCGTCCAGCCAACGCTCGCCAAGTACCGCGTCGCCCCGTTTCGCGAACTCGCCCGCCGGCCGAATATCGACGTGCACGTCTGGTTCGCGAGTGATCCGGACCTGCCCAACGTCGAGCCTGACGGTTTCGCCACGTCGCCGGCATCGATTCGACGTCTGAAGGTCGGGCCGAGGACGATCAGCTACCAGCCAACGCAGTGGCATCTGGCGAAAAAAAGCGATCATCCGAGCCGCGATCGCGTGTTGATGCTGCTGTGGGACGTCCAGTACGCCACGCTCGTCCCGGCCATTCTGCGGGCGCGCCGAAACGGCATCGCGACCGTCCTCTGGGGGCACGGCTTCGGCAAGAACGAGTCGCCTGCGAAACAGCGGATTCGCGACCGCGTCGGCAAGCTGGCGGACACCGTTGTCGTCTACGACGACTGGGCAGCCGAGCGATTGATCGAACGCGGCTTCGACGCCGATCGGGTCTTCGTCGCGCGCAACACGATCGACGTGGCCGACGTGCAACAGCGGGCGGCGTCGCTCACGGCGAACGACGTCACCGCGTTCCGGCAGCGCATCGGCATCGGTGACGATCCGATGGTCCTCTTGGTCAGCCGGGCGATGCCCGACCGACGGGCCGACCTCCTGCTGGAAGCCGCGGCGACGCTGCGGGCGAGCGAACACCCAGATCTCCGTGTCGGGCTCGTCGGAGCAGGCTGGGCGGACGTCGTCGCAAGCGACCTCACCCGACTCGGCCTCGGTGGGGCGGTCATCATGCCGGGGGCCGTGTACGACGACGCGGAACTCGCGCTCTGGTTTGCGGCGTCGTCGGCCGTCGTGTTGCCCGAAGAGGCGGGACTCGCCGTCGTCGACGCGATGGCCAACGGCCGACCCGTCATCACCCACGACGAAGTCGCCGCCCACGCCCCGGAAGGGCGGAACGTTCGCCACGACATGACGGGCCTGCTGTACCGACGCCACGACGTCGCCGACCTCGCCAACAAAACTGGTCAGCTGCTGTCAGACCCGTCGCTGGCCGACCGTTTGGGCAAGCAGGCGTTTGCCGATGTCGACAAGCGGCTTTCCGTCGCGACCATGGTCGACGGCCACGTCGCCGCGATCACCGCGGCGCGTCGGAGATGTGACGCACGTTGAGTTCGAAAGAGCAGCTACCAAAAGAAGACACCGCCCGCGAGGGTCGGTGTCTTCCGGAGGGGAGAAAATGCGCCGTTCGGGCTTCAACTGCCAGCTGCCGCCGGTGGAGCCCCTTTATCTTGCCCAGCTTATCATACAGCGTCCAAGGTACCTGTCAATGCAATGTGGCGGTGGTTTGTTTATCGGGTTCGCGTCGCGCGAGACTTGAGTTTTTCTTTCGCGAGCACGCTGCTTCCCGCTTGTGACGCCCAAGGCCCAACGTTGGCCAATTGCGTCATCGGTCGCACGCGACGTTTCACACCAGCCCTCCTTCGAAGAATAGTTCGACGCTACAGACATCATGGTTCGGCTGAAGTGAAGTTGCAGCATTCGGTGCCGGAGGGTGCCACGTTGCGTCCGCTGTGCATCGCGGTGTTGCCCGCAGGCACCGACCCGCCCAGTCGGACCCGAACAACCCCATTTCCGCGTCCTCAAGGGCGTTTTCAGCGCGACGCACGGGCGTTGAGGCCCGTGTGGCATGACGCTGGCTGCCGTTGCTCCAGTCCTCGTTGCCGCTTCGGATCTGGCATTGGTGCGCTTGATCCGGGATGCGATTGCCAAGCCGGAGCCATTCCATCCGGACAAGACCCATCCCGCGGACGCCGACGGTCCGGACCACCCGAGTCATCCCAGCGCGATCAACGACGGCCCAGACGCGACGCGCACCATCCAAGAGACCAACGTCGTCTACCTCCACGACAACCAGCCGCTCGTCGTTTCGCCCGAGACGCCGATCGGACCCGCTGTGGCCCCGCTGCCAGGTCCGATGCCGGCACCGTGGCAGCTGTTGCTCCGCGAACAAGTCTGGAATCGCCCCGTCGAGGCTCCGCCTGTGCCCGAGCTTCTGGATCATGCCCAGGCCGCCGCTCGTTACGGCTTGGCCGCCACGACGCCGAGCCAGCGTTTGGTCGACGCATTCCTCTGAACACGCAGCGTGCCCGACTCCTGCGGTGTGGCAGTGTGCCGCGGTGGGTGTTCATTTCTGTCGCAATGACGATCATCCGGCCGAATAGACTCGTCTGCACATGCAGTGGGTGCACGACCAACACATGCGATCACGAGGGGCGGCCCTTCGAGAGGGGTGCGCGTGCCGCTGACGGTCGCCGGCGTTCACTACAGAACCTGTGGCCTGGAGACGCGAGAGCGTCTCGCGGTGTCGCGTTCGGCACTCGCACAACGCCTCGCAACAGCTTTGTCTGCGGCAAAGTGCGACGAGGTCGTCCTTCTGAGTACCTGCAATCGCGTCGAGGCCTACGTCGCCGGCGATGCCGCCGATGCACGCGAGGCGTTGCTCAACGGGCTTGAGGTCGAGACGGACGAACTCTTCGAGCTCGAAGGGACCAAGGCCGTCGGCCATTTGTTCCGCGTCGCGTCGTCGCTCGATTCGATGGTGCCAGGCGAAGCGCAGATCCTCGGCCAGGTTCGCCGGGCGTACGACGCGGCCCGGGACGCGGGAACCGCTGCTCGGACGATGCACGGTCTGTTCCAACGGGCGATCAAAGTCGGCAAGGAAGTCCGCGCCGAAGCCGGCCTGACCGCAGTCCGCAACGGCGTCGCAGAGACGGCCGCGACCCACGCCGAAGACGTCCTGGGCAAACTCGGCGGCAAGAAGCTGTTGTGCGTCGGCACGGGCAAGATGAACCGCCTGCTCCTGCGGCACTTCCACAGCCGACCACCGTCGGGCAGGCCGGCCAGCGTGGCTGTGATCGGGCGAAACCAGGAAAAGGCGACGCGCTTCGCAGCCGACTTCGGCGGTGACGGCGGGAGCCTCGACATGCTGCCGATCCGCCTGGCCGAGGCAGACCTCGTCGTCTGCGGCACTGGCAGCCCGCGTCCGATCGTCGGCGAGCCGGTGGTCCGGGCGGCGATGCGGGCACGTGAAGGCCAGCCGCTGTTCGTGATCGACCTCGCCTTGCCGAGAGACGTCGACCCGGCGGTGTCGAAGTTGGACGACGTGCACCTGTACGACCTCGACGACCTCCAGGCCGCCGCCGAGATTGCGGCCGGCGGGCGTCGTGACGAGCTGAGCATCGCCGAGCGGATGGTCGAGAAGCACGTCGAGCGGTTCGTCGCCTGGCAGAACGGCCAAAAGCTCGGCCCGCTGATCGATCGCCTCTACGACCAGGCCAACGACGCCGCTCAGGACGAGGTCCAGCGATTCAACCGCAAGCTCCCCGACGGCCTCTCCGCCGAAGACCAAGCGAAGATCGCCGACGCCAGCGAGGAGCTGGCCCGTCGGCTCGTCAACAAGCTGCTCCACGGCCCGGTCTCCAGCCTCCGCTCCATGCCCGACCCGGAGCGCCACGCGACCTACCGACACGCGGTCGAGAAGCTCTTCCAGCTCGACGAGGAGTAGGAGTCGACCACCTCCGACGCCGTGGGATGAGCGAAGCGTCTCCCCGGGTCCGACGACGGTTGATCGAAGCCCTCGGTGCTCCGAACCAGACCCGGGGTGACGCTTCACTCTACCCACGGCTTCGTGGTGACCGACGGACGATCCACGCACGGGAGCTAGCGTCGGGTGCGTGTCCCCCGGACTTCTGGTTGCGATCCTGAGCGTCCTGTTCGTCACGGGACTCGTCGTGAGCCTGGTCGCGACGCGATCGATGATCGGGTTCGCGCCAAAGATTGGGCTGGTCGACAAGCCCGGGCACCGCAAGATTCACGACGACGCCCGCCCCCTCGGCGGCGGCACCGGCATCTTCCTCGGCGTGGCGGTGCCGATGGTGCTCGGGGTCGCGTTCGTCGGCTGGATCTGGTTCCAGCACGACATCTGGCAATGGTGGAGGTTCGATGTGCCATACAGCGAGCCGCCTCTGATGCGTGGGCCGCTTGACACGTCGTGGAACCCAGACCTCGTGCGTGGGGTCGTTGACCAACTTCCGCTTCTCCTCACCTTCCTCGCCGTCGGATTCGGCATGTACTTGCTGGGCCTCGTCGACGATCGCCGGGCACTCGGGCCGTTCGTCAAGCTCGGCGTCCAGCTCGGCCTGACGGTCGCGCTCGTGCTGCCGTTTCCGGAAGTCCGGCTGCTGACTGTCCTGGGCCTCGTGCCGAGCGTGATCATCACGACGCTCTGGATCGCGGCCGTGACGAACGCGCTTAACTTCCTCGACAACATGGACGGCCTGGCTGGCGGGGTGGCGGCGATCTCGGGGCTGGTCCTCCTGCTCACCAGCATGCTCGCCGGCCAGGTCTTCGTCCCGGCGACGCTGGCGCTCTTCGTCGGGGCGTGCGTCGGCTTCCTCTGGTGGAACTTCCCGCCACGCGTGGTGGGGGGCGGCCCGGCACGCATCTTCATGGGCGACTCCGGCTCGCTGTTCGTCGGCCTCGTCCTCGGCGTCATGACGGTCCGCACGACCTATGTCGCACCCGGTGCCGACTTTGCGTCGCTGGGCGGCGGGTGGTACGGCATCTTCGCGCCGCTGGTCGTGCTGGCCGTGCCGTTGTACGACATGACGGTCGTGAGTCTGATCCGCCTGAGCCGCGGCAAGAGCCCGTTCGTCGGCGACACGAACCATTTCAGCCATCGCCTGGTTCGCCTCGGCATGACCAAGCGAACGGCCGTCTTGTGCATCTGGCTCGTCAGCGCCGCGACGGGCGTGGCGGCGCTCTTGCTGCCGCTGGTGACGAGTCCGTTGGCCGCGTGGCTGATCTTTCTCCAGACGCTGCTGATCCTGGGCGTCATCCTGCTTCTCGAACGTGGCGGACGCGAGCCCACTCCGTCATCCTGAGCGAGCGCAGCGAGTCGAAGGACCTCGCCTGAACCCGCCCCGGCAGACGCGTCCCGATGCGAGGTCCCTCGGCTGCGCTCGGGATGACGGAGGGGTTCCGGGTAGAGTCGCTCCTCCGTGACGCGTGCACCGACTGCCCTCGATTGGCTGACGCGGGTGGCGTTTGTGCTCGCGGTCTCGCTGGCAGCGGGTCGGGCGATGACGTTGCTGTACCTGCGGGACACGTTCATCCCGATGCCGCTCCCGCCCGGCGAGCCGTTGCCGACGGACTTCCGCGGTCCCGGCGTCCGGGTGATCCTCGACGCGCTGTGCCTGTTGCCACTGTTGCTCGTGCTGCTGCGGCGGGCGATCGACGCGACGTACCGGCCGGCGATGTTTGGCGGACTCGCGTTTCTGATGGGTCTGTCGCTCTGGAGCTTTGCGAGTCTGCTCTGGGCCGACGATCCGTTCGCCGCGGCCGTCGAGGGTTCGACGTGGATCGCGGCGGCAGCGTTGGCCTGGGCGATCGCGGCGACGACGCGCGGCTGGGTTGACCTGCGACTGGCCTTCGGCCTGGCCGTCGGCGTGCTCGCCGCCAACGTCATCGGCGGGCTCTTCTTCCTGGCGATCGAGCTGCCCGAGACGCTGCGGCAGGTCGAAGAAGACACCGCCGGCATCCTGCGTGGCCAGAACATCGAGCCCGGCAGCTTTGCGGCAGAGCAGTTTCTGGGCCGATTGCGGCGGGGCGAGTACGCGGGCTTCAACGCCTCGATCAACAGCTACGCCGGGGCGATCGCATCCCTGATGCTGGTCGCGATCGGGCTGGCCTGGTCGTCGCTGCGATCCGATTGCCCGACGTGGCGCCACTTCGGCATCGTCGTCGGGCTCGTGTTCTTCGGCTGCATCATCGCGGGCGTCGGCGAACGGACGGGCCAGTCGACTGCGTGGATCCTCGTCGGCCTGGGCACCGCGCTCGCCGCCGTCGGGGCGGGCGTCGCGATCCAGAAGAACCCGACGAAGCTGGCGACGCTCGTCGTTCTCGTCCTGCCGGCGGCGACGTACCTCATGCTGCGGACCCAGGCCCGGGCGGCAATCGCAGCGTTCGTGCTCGTCCTCGGCGTGTTGGCGCTCGCGTGGGTCCTTCGGAGCAAGCTGCCGAGGTGGACCGGCGTCGGCATCGTCGGGCTGGTGCTGCTCGGTTTCGTCGGCCTGCTCGGCTACGGGCTCGCGACGGGCTCGATGCCGCACGTGTCGCTGCAGTTCCGGCTCTACTACTGGCTCGGAGCACTAGGCGTCACCGGCGACCATCCGCTGCTGGGCGTCGGGTTCTCCAGCTTCAGCGACGCGTACCTGCTCCACCGCGTGCCCAGCGCGGCGGAGGAGGTTCGGGACCCGCACAACCTGCCACTGCGTTTGCTGTCGGAATTGGGTCTGGTCGGGTTGGCGCTCGGGTTGGCAACGCTGATCCTGATTGCTTGGAGCCTTGCCCGACCAGCACATGACGCCGAAGCGGAAGCTTCGGGTTCGGGGGATTCGGGACCCTCAGAACCCGAAGCTTCCGCTTCGGCGTCGTCGGTCTCTCCGCGCTCGGTCGTCGTGCCCGCAGCCCTCGCGTCGCTGGTCCCGGTGGTCGCGACGATCGACTTCACTGCGGACGTCGGTTTCGTCGGACTCGAGGTGCTGCAGGGCATCGTCGTCGCGTTGGCCGTCGTCGCGGGAACGCTGCTCGTGGTCGCACGGTCGGCCGAACTCGAAGAGGCGGACACCTCACCTGCCCCGGCGGCGTGTGCGGCGGGATTGGCGATGCTGGCGATGCTGCTCGTGCAGTCGATGGTTGCCGTCGTCGCCTTCTCGCCGGCGGTGCTGTTTGGCGTTGCGCTGGTCACCGGCGTGCTGCTTGGGACACGCCGGGCTGTCGGGTCGCGCCGACTAGTGTGGACAAGCTTCGGCCTCGCCGTGGTCGCGACGGGCGTCTTTGTCGGCGGGTTCGTCGTGCCGATGGTGCAAGCCGAGCGGCTGGCGTTGCGGGCGGACACGCTGGTCCGACAAGGCGATCTGGACCTGGCTCAGCAGACCTACGCCGACGCCGCCGATGCCTCGCCATTGCCGAACGACCACTATCACGATCGTCGCGGCAGGGCGTTGCTGCTGATGAACGAGCCCTCCCTCGCCGAAGCCGCGTTCCGGCACGCGGCGGAGATCCGTCTGACGTCGCCCAAGTACGACAACATCCTCGCCGGCCTGGCCGAGCGGCGGGGCGATCGCGACGAGCAGATCGCCCGGCTGCGTGCCACCATCGCCAAGAACCCGACCGAGATCGCCTTCCGACTGCGCCTGGCCGCGGCATTGGGCGAGTCGACCGACGAGGGCCGAGTGCAGATCGCCGAGACCCTCCGGCTCAACGACGCCTTCGCTCCCGACGAGCCCGAGCGGCTGCCGGTGGAAGAAGTCGAGCGGCTCCGGACGTTGGCAGAGTCGCCATAGCGGTGAGGTCGCGCCTACCCTCCCCGCCCGGCGCACTGCGCCCTGACTCTGACCCAACGACCCGATGGCCTACAAGTACAAGCCCCGCAAGAGCATCAAGCAGCGGTTCAAGGTGACCGGCACCGGCAAGCTCAAGCATCAGCGGACCAAGCGCCGCCACCTACTCAGTGGCCGCAGCGGTGACAAGATGCGGGCTCTGTGCCGGCCGGACGTTCTTGTCGAGGGCCACAGCAAGCCGCTCCGCGTCGCGATGGGCGTTTCGGGCAAGAACCCGGTCCGCACCGCCCACGTCCGCCGCATGAAGGCCGCCCAGGAAGCCAAGGCAATGTCCAAGGACGCCTGAGCGACCACGAACAACTCCAAGCTGCCGGCACGTGACCGGCACGGCCAAGCCCGCGACGACGCGTCGCGATGAGCCTCTGGACCCACTGCAACCCCTTTCCCACCCACCATGCCACGCATCACTGGCGGTCCGAAGCAGGCCCGCAAACGCAAGAGGATTCTGAAGCAGGCCCGCGGCTACGTCGGCCCACGCAGCAAGAACTACCGCGCCGCCAAGGACGCTGTCCGTCGCGCCGGTGCGTACGCGACCGCCCACCGCAAGCAGAAGAAGCGCCTCTACCGGCAGCTCTGGATCACGCGGGTCTCGGCGGCGCTGCGACCCTTCGGCATCAGCTACAGCCGGTTCATTCCGGCCCTGCAGGCGGCTGGGATCGATCTGAACCGCAAGATGCTCAGCGAGATCGCGATTGCCGATCCCGACGCGTTTGCTGCGATCGTGGACAAGGCCAAGCCGCACGTGCACCAGCCGGTCGCCAAGGCGGCCTGACCTGGCGCGAACCGCTGTTGGGCTTGACACGTCCAACAGGAAGTTATCGGTAGCCACACCGCAGGGACGTGGTAGGCTCTTGTTCCGGAGGAGTCTCCGGACGTCCGACAACTCGGCCGCCTTGGCCTCTCGGATCGTCTGTCGGCTGCGACTTGCCGACGTCGGACGGGTGGCCCTTGATGCGACCGACGATCGGGCGAGCCCTCGTGCCGCGGGAGACATGTCTACGACGCCTTCACCTCGACTGGCCTATTCGACGGACGCCAAACCGGCGACGGACGAGCCGCGCGACCCGTGGCTGGGCATTACCCAGACCGCCTGGACGTGCATCGGCGTCGTCTTCGCCCTGATGGTCCTGCTCTATTGGCGAAACCTGGATCGCCTGTGGGACAAGACCAATCCGATCTACGGCCAGGCCGCCGACAATTGGTCGCACTCCGTCCTCGTCCCGATCATCGGGCTCGGCTACCTGTGGCTCAATCGTGAAGGTCTGCGGGCCACGAAAAGTGAGCCGGTGATGCCGACGACGCGCGTTCCGCTGCTGCTCGGCGGCGGGGTGGCGCTGGGCTTCCTGTGCTCGGCGACGTGGCTCTTCTCGCGAGCGGCGGGGGGCTTGGTCGAACTGCAGCCGTTCCTGCTTCCCGCGGCGGGTGTGTTCATCGGACTCGCGCTCGTCGAAGCGATCGTCACGCTGGCCAACGTCGGAGCGGCACGCTTCGGGATCGTTCGACTCACGGGCGGTCTCGCGTTCCTGCTCACGGGCATCTCCGGACAAGTGCTCGCCCAGACAGGCGTGCTGGAGTCGACCGTCGGCTCCAACCTCGCCGGCTACCTCGGCCCGCTCTTCTTCGCCACCGCCTTCCTCGGCCTGCTCGCACTGCTGCTCGACTGGGGCCTGGGATGCCTCATCGCCGGCGTCCTCCTCAGCGGCTATGGCATCTGGCCGGGCCAGAACGACTACCTCAAGGACCTCGGCATGGTCCTGGCGACCTTCGGGGCCGTTCTGACGCTGGCCGGTTGGGGCGTCATGAAGTACGCCTGGTTCCCGATCGCCTTCCTGGTCTTCGCCTTGCCCTGGCCGGGATTGGTCTACAGCAAGGTGGCGCTGCCGCTGCAGTTCCTGGCTGCCAAGGTTGCAGTCGTCGTGATGAACATCGCCCAGGTCGACACCTACGTCGAGGGCACCAAGATCATCATCGAACGCGCCGGCGGCGAGCGGGTGCTCAACGTGGCCGAGGCGTGCGCGGGCATGAGGTCGCTGATGACGTTCCTCACCGCCGGCGGGGCGATCGCGTTCCTGTTCGGCCAGCGTCCGATGTGGCAGCGGCTGCTCATCGTCGCCAGTGCCGTGCCGATCGCGATTCTGATGAACGTCGCCCGCGTCAGCGGCCAGGGCCTGCTCGACGTCTATGTCAGCGAGGACTTTTCCAGCGGCTTCGCCCACTACTTCGCCGGGCTGGTCATGCTGATCCCGGCCTTTTTCCTGCTGTTGGGTGTGGTGTGGGTCGTCGACAACCTGTTCGTCGAAGTCGACGAGGACGAAGACGAGCCCTCGACGCCCGCGACGACTCCGGCTCCTGCCTGAGACGAATGCTGATCATCAAGGAGAAAATGTGACCGCCTTCACCCCCGAGTACCGCTCGCCTGACACGCCCACCAACGATCCCGCCGTTAAGCGGAGCCAACGTTGGCGCGCGCTGGCGGCCGTCGGTGCGATCCTCGCCGTCGCTGCCGTCGGGCTCAATGCGGCCGTGCCGACGCTGAAGCTCAACTTCCGCAAGGAAGCTGTGCAGCCACGCGAGTCGATCTTCGGCATTCCGACGCGGATGGGCCCGTGGGTCATGATCGCCGACCACAAGATGCCCCAAGAGGTCGTCGACGAGCTCGGCACTGAGCTGTACGTCCACCGGCAGTACATCGACCTGCGTCAGGCCGACCCTGCGCTGGTCGAGGAGTATGAGAACGCCGAGACCAAGAGCGACGACCTCATGCGTCGCCTGGCCATGAGCGCCGCCGAGAAGTCGGGCAGCAACGGCATGTACCTGCACGTCGCGTACTACACGGGCAGCGTCGACACGGTGCCGCACATTCCCGATCGCTGCATGCTCGGCGCGGGCTTCGACATGATCGCACGGGACACGCGCATGCTCGCCGTCCCTGCGACGGGCATCGACACCGACGAGGGTCTCCCCGTCAGCTACAGCGCGTTCCAGGACCGCAGCAACGCCGTCGGCGGTGCCCGGCCAGTGAATCGCGTCGCCTACTTCTTCCACGTCAACGGCGACTACGAGCACGACGCCATCACCGGCGTCCGCAAGCGTCTGCAGAACCTGTTCGAAACCCACGCCTACTTCGCCAAGATCGAGATCGGCACCTTCGGGGGCGAAGGGACCGCGGCCGAGGAACGGGCGATGCAGGACATGACCGACTTCCTGACGGAGGCGTTGCCCGAGGTCGAGGCGATCCTGCCCGACTGGGACGCCGTCATCGGCAAGACCGCCTCAGCCGACAATGGAGCGACGGCAGCAGCCGGTTAAGCTCCTCATCCAGGCCGCCGAATCACCACATCGGCGACCTGCCATTTTCAAGCGCCCCTCGACCGCCACCCAACGCAGCCCATGGCCCGCAAAAGGCTCAACACCAACCTGCTCATCGCCCTCACCGCCGCCATCGCTGTGGCGGCACTCGGGCTGTTTCTGGGCGTCAACTACTACCTCGACAACCCCGACCGCGCAGTCAGCCGCGCAACCGCGTTCGAGGCCGAAGGCGAGTTCCGCAAAGCAGCAGGACAGTGGGGCCGGGCCTACCGATCGACACGCGACTCCGACTACGGCCTGAAGGTCGTCGAGAACCTCGGCCGGCTCACCGTCGATCCGGAAGCCGGCGACCAGAACCTCGAGCAGATGGGCCAGATCCTGGGCCAGCTCGTCACCGACAACCCCGACGACGCCGACGTCCAGCGTCGACTGATTCGTCACTACTCCACCGCGCCCGGCTTCCTGACGCGTCGCGTCACCGGTCCGACGCGCTTCGTCCGCGAGGCCGCTGAACGCCTGCTCGAAATCGACCCGACCGACTCCGAAGCGATCGTCTACTTCCACGCCACCTCGCTCGATTTGGCGAACGTGCCCAGCGAAGGCATCACCGAAGACGAGATCGAAGAGGCCCGAGCCGCACTGGCCGGGGTCATTCGGAATCAGCCCGTCAACGGCGCGGCGCTCTCGTCACTGCGTGTCGACCTGTCCCGGCGTCTTTCCGGTCTGACTGCTGACGAGGTGATCGACGAGATTCTCATCGAGGCCGAGTCCCTCACGGAGGCTGCGGTCGCGTCTGTCGAAGCCGACTTCACGCCACGTGAGGGCGAGCCCACCGATGCGGCTGAAGTGCTCATCGCCGCCGGTCAGATGTACGACGCCCTCGGCGGGCTTCGTGATCGCCAGGCCCAGCTCGCCATCGCCCAGGCCGCACGCGATGCCGGCGATGTTCCGGACCCTGTCATCGCCCGAGAGGCCGGCCGGGCCGCGTCCCAGGCCCCTCGCGAGCAGGCGGTCGCACAGTTCCGAGCGGCCGTCGATCGGCTGTTGGAAGGCGATTCAGTCAACTCGACGAGCTACGTCCGCGCCCACTTTTCGCTTGTGGAAGCCCTTCGACGCCAGAACGAGCTCGACGAGGCCGAGGCCGTGCTCGATCGCGTCGCCGAAGCCCGTCCTTGGGACGTTCGGGCGATCAACGTCTACGCCGACCTGCTCCGCGACCGCGGAAAGTTCCAGGAGGCACGCGAGATCCTCCAGGCCGTCGCCGCCAAGGCGGATGAGCCGCTGCCCGAGCTGTTCGGCTTTGCCGGCGCCACGGCCCGTCTTCAGCGGGCGTACGTCGGGCTCTACCTCGCCGATGCCGCGATGGACGAGCGTCGCTCCAAGCGTCAAGCCAACAACTCTTCGGCCAGTGAGCAGCGTGAGTTGCTGGAGATCGCCGAGCGCGGGTTCTCCGACTATTCCGAGAAGGCCGACCTGCTGTCGCTCAACCGCTCGTTCGCGGTCGACAAAATCGAAGGGCTGTTGCAGATCGCCCGCGGCGACACGTTTGCGGGCATGGACACGCTCGAGAGCGGCCTGCGTGACCTGGAACAGATCGACTCGCCGTTCACTCGCACCGAGCAGGTGACGCTGCTGCGGCTCCTTGCCGACGTCAACCGCGAAGCAGGGCAGGCCGGTTCGGAAACCGAGTACCTCGCCCGTGCCTTCAACCTTCAGGGCAATGTCAACGACGGCATTCGCCTGATGGAGCTCTACCGGCTCTCGGGCGAACTCGGGCGCGCTCGAGATATCCTGACCCGACTCGAGCCGATCAAGCCGTCGCTCACCCCAGACCTGGTTGCCAGACTTGAGGCGGCCGAGGTGCTGCTCACGCCGCAGGAAGATCGCGCCGCCGCGGTGGCCCAGCTTCCCGAGAGCACCGACCGCGAGCGTCGCATCAAGATCGACGCCGCCCTGCGTGCCAACGAGACGGACACTGCGGTTCGGCTGACCGAGCAGGTCTTTGCCGAAGCGCCCGAAGACGAGCGGATCGCGCAGGTCCTCGCCCAGCTTTACCTCCGCACGAACCAGCGCGAAGCCGCACTCGAAGTGGTGCGGCAGTTCCCGGACAACGAGCTCTTCAAGGCATTGGAGGTCGCTCTGACGCCGGGCTCCGCGGACGTGCTCGACACGATCGAGGACCCCGCCCAACGCAAGCTCTACGAGGCCCAGGTCGCCGAGCGCGACGGCCAACCGCAGGAGGCGATCGCCCTCGCGGAAGAGGCACGCACGCTCGTCGCCGACGACGCGACGACCGAACAGCGCAACGCCATTGATGAGGCCGTCTTCGACCTCTTGCTACGAAACGACGCGACCGTCAAGGCCACCGCTGTTGCAGAAGATCTCGGCCGACGTGGTGCCGACGGTGCTGGCGGCGATCTCTACCGCGTCCGCATTCAGGTTGCCGAGGGCGATCTCGACGAAGCGACGCGTCAGGTTAAGGCACTCGCCAACCGGTTCCCGCGCATGGCCGAGGCACAGATGGCACTCAGCGAAGTGCTGCGTCGCGTCGGCGACAATGCCGGTGCCGCAGACGCAGCCCGCCAGGCGCTCTCGCTCGCACCGACCGACGTCCGTGCGATCATCGAAGCCGCCACCGCCTTCGAAGCAGCCGGCCGAGCCGACGATGCTCAATCGGTGATCCAGCAGGGCCTCGTCCAGCGGCCGCGGGATCCGCGCCTTCGCCAGCTGGACGAGACCCTCACGCTCCGCTACGGCGACGCCGAACCGGTGCTTGCCGATCGTCGTCGTGCGGTCGAAGAGAACCCGGAAGACGCCACCGCCTGGCAGCGTCTCGCCGCCGCCCAAGCCGCCGCCGTCGAAAACGCCGTCCGCGGCGATGACGCCGCCCTCCGTGCAGAACGCGTTCGGGCAACGGTCGACACGGCACTTCAAGGCCTGGAGAAGTTCCCCGACGACGGACGCTTCCTCGCCCAGCTCGCCCGAGTGGGACGGCTTGCCGAGGACGAAGGCATTCAGGATCGCGTCCGCGAGGCCGTCCAGCGTGTCATGACGCCCAGCTTCGAGGAGACGCTCATCGACGACGCGTCGGCTGTCGGTGCCGCCGCGACCTACTACGCGAACGTCGACGACCTTCAGTCGGCCATTATCGTTGTGCGTCGTCACCTGGGTCGGCTTTCCGCCGACGCGCCGCGCGAGCAGCGTGCGTTCATGCTGCTGGCGTTGTCGCAGCTGCTCACTCGCGGTGGTCAGAACGAAGAAGCCGCCTCGGTGCTCGTCGGCTTCGAAGACGTGCCACAGGTCCAGCAGCGTCTGGTCGCGATGCTCGCCCAGCAGGCGACGCAGGCGACCGGCGAGGAGCAGGATCGTCTCTTCGAACGCCTCGCCGATGCCGTCTCTGGCGACGACGTTCAACCCGGACCGCTGCTCGCGGCAGCGTTCGCCGAGCTCAATCGCGGCAACGCCGAGCGGGCCGTCGAGCTCTTGGAACGCGCCGATCGCATTCGGCCCGATGACGGCGGCACGATCTACCTGCTGGGCGTTGCCCTGGGTCAGCTCAATCCGCCCGACCTTGAAGGCGCTCGCGACCAACTCGAGCGTGCCGCGGAGCTTCGACCGACCAACCTGGACGCGTACCGCAACCTTGCTCGCGTCTACCAGCAGCTCGGCGAACGCGACGCTGCCGAAGACGCGTACCTGCGTCTTCTGGAAGTCGACGATGCCGACCTGAACGCACGTCTGGCGTTGATCCAGATGCAGCTGGCCAAGAGCCCGCCCGACTACGCCGCCGCCGATCGCTACTTCCGAGCGGCCGAGGCGACCGCTGTTGCGGGTTCGCCGACACTGCTGATCGCGCGTGCCCGGATGGAGATGGACCGCAACCGCGCCACCGACGCCGTCACCTACGGCCGACGTTCGGTCGAGGCGTCGGTCGACGCACGTCGCGCCCTGGCTGGCAACGCCTCGCCGACGGCACAGGAGCTCCGGGCGGCGAACATTCCAAACTTCCTCAACGCCTACCTCGACTTGCTCTTGCGTTCAGGTCGCATCAGCGAGGCGATTCGCGAGATCGACTTCTGGTCGTCTCGTGTCACCGCCAACGGTGCCGAAGAGCCGCACTGGCTTCAGGTGCGTCGGGCCGAGGCATTCGCCCGCGACGGCCGCCGAACCGAGGCCCGTGACGCGTACATCCGCGCGTTCAACACCGCCGCGGCCACAGCCCCCGGCCAGGCCGATGTCGTCCTGCTGGAGATGGCCAAGCGCATCGACCCAGACTCGGCATACGCACTCGTCCGAGATCGCGTCGAAGGCGATCAGAGCGACGCGCAGGCGACGATGTCGGCCGCGATGATCGCCGCTCGGATCTACATCCAGGCCAACGAGAACGACAGGGCGCTCGGCTTCATCCGCAAGGTCCGGCAAGTCTTCGCCGACGAGGGACAAGAGATCAGGGATTCGACCGAGATTTTGCTGAGTCAGCAGGAAGGCACGCTCTACCTGACCAACACGCCGCCGCAGATCGATGATGCCGCATCGGCGTTCCGGCGGGCGTTGGAACTCGCCCCGGACAACGTCGCGGTCAACAACAATCTTGCCTACACGCTCACGCTGCTTGCCGATGCGTCGGAAGAGAGCGACATGGGCAAGGAGCGTCTGCTGCGTCAGGCCGTCGAACGCGGCGACGTCGCCCTGGCCACGGCGCGCAATGAAGCTCGTCGCCGTGGTGGCGTCGCGTCGCCGAGCGTGATCGACACCGTCGGCTGGGCACGGGCCAAGCTCGCCATGACCACCGGCGACGATGCCGGCCTCGACGAAGCGATCCGCCTGCTCCGCACAGCACGCGACAACGCCGAACGCGACGGCAACGCGTTCCCGGAGGTCTACGTCCACCTCGCCAGGGCCCTCCGCGCCGACGGCAATCTGAGCGACGCGATCGAGAGCGCCCGCGTCGGCCTCGACTTTGTCACCCGCCGCCTCGACAACGCCGAAGAGCGTCGTCCCGGCGACGAGCAGTTGCTGAACGAAGTCCGCGACCTCATTCGCGAAATGGAGAACGAAGCCGACGCCGCAGCAGCCCAGGAGGGCGTCGAGTAATCGGCGACTGACCTTTTTGGTAGCACCCGATAGCGTCTTAACACCTTGCTTTCAGACTGACCTTGGCAAACGGATAGAACGCCTCTTCAGCCACACGCCCCTTGCCGGACCGGATGCCGGTTGCCTTTTGACCCTTCGACCCGACCCATGACCACGCTTCCGCAAACGGTCCGACACGAGCAAGGCCCCGCACGCGGTCGGCATCGCGGCACCAACGGGCACGCCAACGGCCACGACAGTGCCAACGGCACGTCGCTCCCCGCACTGCCGAGCATGCCCGTCCTGTCCACGCCCGTCACCATGCCCGCCAGCGCCGGCGGATCGGGATCGGGCGGCCTCACGGGCAATGACGTCGCGCGGGTGCTGCGTGAGAACCTCATCTGGATCGTCCTCGCCGGCATTCTGAGCGGTGTCGCGGGTTTCGGGCTGAACCAGTGGCTCCTGAAGGAGCACGTGAGCTACAAGGCTCAGGGACAGCTGCTCGCTCCGCCGGAAGTACCGTTCGACATCACTGGCCGCGGCGAGAGCGTGCGACCCGTTGCTCGCGAGAACCTGGAGGTTCTGCTCCAGACGCAGGTCGCTGGCCTGAAGAACCCCGAGCTTCTCATGGAGGTCCTCGAGGACAACAGCGAGGTCCGCAACAGCAGCTGGCTTCGCAAGGAAGCTGGCATGGACGAAGCTTCGACCATCAACTCGCAGATTGCCGTCGAGAAGATGCTTGAGAACTTCAACGCGTCACCGCTCAAGGGGAGCCGACTCATCAATGTCAGCTTCGAGGCGGACAACGCTCAGGATGCCACCAACATCCTCCGCGTCATCACCAACACGCGCATGCGTGAGGTCGAAGAACTTTCTAGCCGCGACCTCGACCTCGAGATCCGCGAACTCGGCAGGCTCATTGGTCAGCGGCAGGAACGGCTCGACGACATCGATCGTCAGATCCGCGCGGTCCGCACTGACGGCGGCGGGGCCGACGACATGGCGGCCACCCGCACCGTCGTCCAGGGCGAGCTCGGCCAGCTCATCCGAGCCCGCGGCGAGGCGGAGGCCTCGGCTGCCGAGTTCCGTCAGGCACTCGAAAGCGCCCAAGACGCGATCTCGCGCGGCAACGACCCACCGATGGTCAACGCCCAGGTCGCCCAGGATCCGAAGCTCCTTCGCCTCGAAGCTCAGATCGACAACATTCGACAGCTTCTGGCCATCAATGAGCAGAAGCTCGGCGAAGGGCACACCTTCATCGAAGCGTTGCGTGAGCAGCTCGATGCCCTGACCAACCTCCGAGCCGACACCGAGGCTGACGCGCGTGCACGAGCGCGCGACGGGCTGATCGCTCAGCTCCAAACCCAACTCGAACTCTTCGAAGAGCAGGCAGAGCAGGCCAACGTCGAGATCGAGCGTTTCGACAGTCGCCTCAAGCAGCTCGAACGCGATGCCGCCGAACTGAGCCTGCTGACGCAGGATCGCATGGCCAAGTCGGCCGAACTCGAAGCGAACCGCACGCGCCTGTCGCTGCTCGAACGCCAAAGCTTCGTCCGCCCGCAGCAGCAGTTGCAGTGGTACGTCCAACCGGTCCCGCCGACCAGCCCGGACTTCCCGCGACTGCCGCTCACCGTCGCCTTCTGCATGCTCCTGGGCGTCGGCAGCGTCGTCGGCCTCGCGTTCCTTCGCGAGGTCCTCGACACCACCGTCAAGAGCCCACGCGACGTCGTCCGCGGTGGCGACATGACGGTCCTGGGCACCATCCCAGACGAGAGCGACGACCCCGAAGCCACCAGCGACGGCAACCCGCTCTCGCTGGCCATCGCCCACAGCCCGCACTCGATGACGGCCGAGCAGTACCGCATGGTCCGCTCGCGTCTGGCGCACGTTGCTCCGCTGGAGACCACACGCTCCATCCTCGTCACCAGCCCGCAGCCGGGTGACGGCAAGACGACGGTCGCGTGCAACCTCGCCGCGGGTCTGGCGCTCAACGGCCGGAGCGTGCTCCTCATCGATGCCAACTTCCGCCGGTCTGCACTGCACGAGGTCTTCGGCCTCGACAACGAGGTCGGCTTCTCGACTGCACTGGTCGACCCCGATCGCTTCGACGAATGCGTTGCCACCGTCGAAAACGTGCCGAACCTCCACGTCCTCCCGGCCGGGCCCAAGCCCGACAAGTCGGCGGCGACGGAGCTCATCGAGGGCAACGGCTTCCTCGACGTCATCGACCACGCCTACGAGCAGTACGACGTCGTCGTCTTCGACTCGGGCCCGATCCTCTTCACCAGTGAGACCGGTGCATTGGCCCCGCAGGTCGACGGCGTCATCAGCGTCGTTCGCGCCCGCAGCAGCACGCGTGGCCTGCTCGGCCGACTGCGTGACTCGCTGGCGAGCCTGAACGTCGAGCACCTGGGCGTCGTCCTCAACGCCGTCCGCAGCCGCGCCGGCGGGTACTACACGCGGAACATCAAGACCTTCTACGACTATCAGAACGTCCCCGCCCGTCGGTGACCTTCCGATCCTCTCGCAGGATCACCGTCGTCGAGTCTCAAACCATCACCCAAGCCGCTGGCTCAAAGCCCGCGGTTTTCATCATTTGCACGGCTGATCTGTCCCACTGCGTGATTCACCGTCGCGCTAACGTGCGTGCATGACGCAGAACATGCCACGCACGACGATTGTCGCCGGCGTCCTCTTGATCCTTCTTGGGCTGCTCGGCTTCGTGTTCGGCGGCGGTTTCGGCGATGTGCAAGAAGGCCTCGATCACGGGCAGAGCTTCACGAAGGCACTCGCTGACTCCCCGACCAGATCGGCTCTGATTCCACTCGTGCCCGGTGTTGCGATCGGAGTCTGCGGGGTCATCGCGTTGCTCGGACCGAAGCCTCGGATGATCGCAATGCATCTCGCCGTTTTGCTGGGATTGCTTGGAGCACTCGCAACGATGCCTCCGATCTTCGCCCGCGTCTTGCCGGGTAAGGCGTCCGCCCTGGCGATCGTGAGCGTTGTCGGAATGCTCGTTCTCTGCGGCGGCTACGTGATTATCGCGGTCCAGTCGTTCATCGCTGCCAGGAAAGCCCGCAAGGAGGCCGAGGGTTTCGAGGTCGTCCGGTAAAGGGCTGGCTCTGCTGGCTGTCGAACGCGTGGGCCGACGTTGTCGGACATGCACAGCGTGCCCGGCACCGGACTTCTGCTCACGATCGTCGTCGCCGGCTGCGCCACGATCCGGCCGCCGAGCCAGGTCGCGTTGCCCGAGCCCGAGTCACCAACGGCCGAATCTGAAACGGCGACGCCGGGTCACTTCGACGTCCTGGCCGTCGGCGACACGGCGACGCCGCAGTTCGACTTCACCAAGCCCGTCCCGACGCAGACCATTGTCGTCGGTCATCGTCAGCCGACACGACACGTCGTCGCGCCTGGCGAAACGCTCTTCGGCATCGCCCGAGAATACCTCGGGCACGGCGGCCGTTGGCGCGAACTGCTCGACTCCAACCCACGCCTCCAGCCGGACACGCTCGCTGCGGGCGACGTGGTGGTCATCCCGTGATGCGAGTGTTGGATTCGGTGATCGGGCCAGTCGCGGTCACAGGTGACGCAGCAGCTCACCCAGCGAGGAAATGGTCACGGCCGGTTCATCGTCGAACGGGCGATCGTCGCCGTGACTGATCCAGACCGACACGCAGCCGGCCGCGTTGCCGGCGGCAATGTCGAAGACGCTGTCGCCGACCATCAAGCACTCCGAACACCGGCGGCCGATGCGTTCGGCAGCGATGTGGAGCGGCGTCGGATCGGGCTTGAACGGCAAGCCGTCGTCGCGGGCAATCGTCGGACACGGCGGTAGTCCGTGCACGCGCCAGACGGTCTCGACGACCATTCGGCTGTTGCGCGTGATGACCGCGAACGGCAAACCGCGTCGGCCGAGCTCTTGGAGCACGTCGTGACACGCCGGGTCGAGCTCGCTCGCCTCGGCGTCGGCCTGCTCGTGCCGGTGTAGAACCCGCTCCGCCTCGGCACGATCCGCCGGCGAGAGCTCGTCCATCGCCTCCAGAATCGCCCGGCCCGGCGGCAGGCCGATGTCGCGGCGGATCGCGTCGAAGTCCAGCGTCGGCCGCGTCAGCGTGCCGTCCATGTCGAAAAGCACGCCACGCACGTGGAAGTCCATGCGTGGCGTGCTCGAGTTCAAACGGTAATGAGGACCGTGGCGGCTCGACTATTCGAGGATGACGCCCAGACCCAGGCTGAAGATGAACGTGCCGTCATCGATCGCATCGTCAGCGGCCTCGTCGTCTTCGAAGAAGAACTGGTACTCGACCTGCCCGAAGAGGAACCAGCTCTCGGCCAGGAAGTACTTCACGCCGCCCTCAGGACCGGCGAAGAAGGTGTCGGTAACCGAGTCGCCGTAGTTGTAGCCGAAGCTGGCACCGACGAATGGCTGCAGCTCGGAGCCGACCTCGCCGAAGTGGTAGTTGGCAAAGACCGCGGTGCTTCCGTCGAGTGCGTTGACGCCGATGTCGTTGTAGCGGACGTTCTGTCGGACGCCGCCTTCGATCTGGTCGGCGAAGAAGTAGCCGACGCTGGCGGTGAGGTCGAGCTGCGTGCTGTCGAACTCGACGTCGGTCTGCGAGTTGCCGCTCAGGCGGAGCTCGATGTCCTGCTCCTGGAACTGGGCGGACGCGGCGGACGTCAGACCGATGACCGCAGCGGCGGCGACGAGCGTGGTGGTGATGTAGTTCATGATCATGAAAGCGAAGCGGTTCAGGCGGTGACGGCGTCGAGTCGCCACCACCACACATCGGCCGTTGTACGTGCGTTGCCGCCTCGTGCGGAACGGGCAATCGGCTGCTGTGCTGCTCAACTTAGCGCTTCTGCGACCCGCGTCGCCCCGGCCGTGCCGCTGCGCCAGGCCGCCTCGACGCCGTCCCCGAGCAACCAGTCGCCTGCTACTACAAATCGGCCGTTTTCCTCAGAAAGACAAGGCATGCCCACCGGCGTCGGCGTGGTGACAAAGCGCCACCGATGGGCCACACGATGCGCGGGCGGCTGGGTCATGCCGAGGACCGCGGCAACGTGTCGCGCTGCCTCGGCCGCGATCTCCTCCGGCCGCGCTTCGAGAAATTGCTCGCTGAAGTCGTGCGTCAGATGCACAGCCCACGCACCATCGCCCGCGCGGATCAGTCGCTCGATCGGACCGCGTCGCACGTGAGCAAGGCCGAAGTCGGCTTCGTCGGATTCCCACGCGACCATCGCCGCCCACGTCGGCCGCATCGTGACCGACTCGACCTTGGCAGCAAGGTCCGGATGGGCTTCGCCGACAATGGCCGGGACTTGCGGTGCTGGGCACGTGAGAACGATCGCGTCGAAGCCGTCGATCGCAGGCTGATCCTGGAACGCCAGCCGGCCCGAGCCGGCCTCGGTGACGTGGTGTTTCGGATGAAACGTCACGCCGGGCGTGGCCGCGAGGTGTTTGGCGATGGCGTTGATGGCCGGCGTGCCGGTGACGAACCGCGTCGGATCCTCGGTGACGCCATCGCCGTCGATGAGCACCGCCCGGCCAGCGAAGGCCGTCGCGACGCCGGCTTGCTTCCATGCCTCGACGGCATTGCGGAATTCAGGATCGGTCGCTTCGAAGACCGCGCAGCCGTGGTTGAAGACGATCGGCCTTCCCGCGACCTCCGCCCGGCGGACGCTGGTCCGCCCGCCCGGCCCGCGGGCCTTATCGAAGACATCGACGCGGTGCCCCCGCCTCGCTAGTTCGGCGGCGGCGGTCAGTGCTGTGATTCCTCCACCAGTTATCGCGACGCGTGGGTCCGTGCTCACGCTGAACCGTACTCCAGCAAGCGACGCGAACTTCGACTACCCGACGCCCGCACGGCACCAGGGGCACGTGCAATCGCTGTCGTCTTCGTGCAGATGACAGTGCTCGTCGGGGTCGCGGGCCTTGTCCATGACCGGACAACCGCAGCCGGCGTCGCGATCGGGGGCAGCGAGTGGCCGGTGCTGCATCGGTCGGCCGCAGTGATTGAGGCCGCCTTCGCGGACGTGCAACGGACACGCCTGACAGGCGGCATAGCGGGTCGTCCAGGCCTCGTAGACGGGCAGGGCGTGCAGGCTCCGCAGACGCGACTTGGCAAACTTCGTCGCAGCCCGGCTCCACACAGCGACGGGGCGACCTTTGCGTCGCCGCGTTCGTTCGAAGGCCGTCGGGCCACCTGAGCAACCAAAGCACGCCACTGGAACTGGATCGGCGTTCACGCGTCTTTGGCTCGAACGGGCGTGTTACGCTCGAACGGGCAACGCGGCTTGCCCACGGCGTCGGGAGGCGGACAATGCTCCACCGGCTGCCCCGCGGCCGGGCGGGACCTTCATGCTCTTTCGTGCCGAGCCACCTCTGTCCTCCGCCACCCAGCCCGCCGTCGAGGCCGGGCAACCCTCTCCGCAGACGCTCGTCGACTGGACGCCGAGCTGGGCGCCGATCGTCCTGAAGCTTCGACCGTGGCTCGTGGGCGTGTGGCTGCTCGTGCACCTGGCCGCGTTCAACGGGCAGTGGCGCATCGGCTTGGACTCGGCGCAGTACCGCGCCATCGGTCACTCCCTGGCGATCGGCGAGGGCTATGCGGTCCTGGGCGAGTCGCACGACAAGGTCTATCCCGGCCTGCCGATCCTGCTGGCCGGGCTGGAGCGTGCCTTCGGCCCCGACGCCGTCTGGCCCGGCATCGTGACGATGCTGCTGATCTCAGTCGGCGTCGTGCTGCTGACGTATCGCCTGATGCGCAGCGTCCTGCCCGACTGGGCGGCAACGATCGTGGCGGCGGGAGTGGCGTTTAACTGGCGATTCGTGCAGCAGGGGCACGAGCTGATGACAGACCTGCCGTTCCTGCTGGGCGTGATGATCGCCTTGGTCGGACTAGAGGCCGTGGTCGGTGGGCCCGGACGGACCGGCATGCGGTCGACCAGCTGGCCCAAGATCGCCGGCTGGCTCGTCCTGGCAGCCGTCGGCTTCGTGCTGGCCTTGTCGATGAGGCCGACGGCCTGGGTGCTGGCGGTCGCGGCAGCGCTCTGGGCGACGGGCATCGCGATCGCCGGACTCCGCTCGCGCGAGACCGCCCAGCGGCGTCGCGGCATCGCGGAGGCAGTGACGCTCTGCGTCGTCGTGCTGACCGGCATCGTCTTCAGGCTCTTCGACCCACGCTCGGCCCTGAGCGATCGAGGCAGCTACGAGCGCGAACTGCTCGAACGGCTCCAACAGCTCGTCAACGAGCCGAGCCTCTGGCTCGATCGATTCCCAACCATCGCCATCGAGATCTTCGACCAGGACATCGCCCGGCTCTTCTTCGGCGAGCGAATCGAAATCCTCAACGTCGTCTTCACGATCTCGATTCTGGTCGGCGTTTTTCTTCTGGCCGTGCGTCGTGACGACCCGTCGCTGCGTCGGCCGCTGTGGACGCTGGTGGTCGCGGTGTTGATGGGCACGCTGTTCATGCTCAGCAGCGAGGCGCGCTACTGGCTGATGGTCCTGCCGATCCTGTGGGTCGGCTGGATGTTGATCGTCTTCCGCACCGGCGTCCGCTGGCTGGCAACGATGCGCAGTCGCAGCGTGTTTGCCGGCGTCTTGATCGCCGCGGTGTTCGTCGGCAACGGCATCCACATCGGCAAGCTCATCTACGAGCAGCGATCCACACCGTTCCTGCGGCACTACAAGGACGGCGTCTACGCGCCGCTGGCGGAGTTCGCCCAGCTCATGAAGACCGACACGCCGCCCGACGCGATCTTCGTCGGCCCGCAGGCACCGGTGCTGAGTTACCTGAGCGAGCGCCGCGTCCGCAGCCAGCGCGACCTGAACTTCGGCGAGATCACGGATCGGGTCGATCGGCTGCTCACGCTCCGCGACAGCGACGCGACGTGGATGGTCTTCCCGTACAACCCGTACAAGCCCAAGGATTACAACATCGGAGCGCTCATTCGTGACGGCGCGCTCTATGCCGCCAACCTGCGGCAGGAAGACGGCATCCTGCTCGAACTCCGCGACACCGACGGCACGATGCGCACGTGGTGGGCGGCACCGTTCTTCATCGACGAGTTGCAGATTCCCGAGAGCGAGCGAAGGCGTTTGAAGTCGGAGGACCGATGACCTCGGCCGGTGCTGCGTCGGCCACGGTGCCGGGCGGGCACCGGCGATGGGACGTCCCAGCCGCGATGGCGGTCGTGCTGCTCGTCTTCACGCTCGTCCACAATCCGTACTGGGTGCCCACCGGCGACGGCGAGGTCTTTCTGACCGCCGCCCGCAACCTCGCCAGCGGCGACGGGCTGACGTACCTCGGCGAGCCACTTCGCATCGTCGCACCCGGCTGGCCCGCGACGCTCGCAGGTTTGCTGTGGCTCGGCGACGGACGGATCGTCGTCATGAAGCTGGCACAGATCGCGTTCATGGCGATCGGGCTCTTCGCTTGGCTGATGGCGTTGCAGCGTGGACGGACGCGGCACGTCGCGGCCGGGAGTGTGATGCTGGCGGCGATCGCCTCGCCGCTCTATCCGCTGACGTTCTGGCCGCATTCGGACGCGATCTTCGTCGCCTTCGCCGGCGGGTCGGTCTGGGCGGCGGCGATGTTCCGTGCGACGGGGCGATGGCGGTGGCTCGGGCTGACGTGTGGACTCCTGGCGGTCGGCATCGCGATGCGCTGGGCGGGTCTTCCCTTTGCCGTCGTTCCAGCTGCGATCTGTGTTGGCACGCGGCGCGGCGGCAAGCTCGCGGCGGGTATCACCGGCGCGATCGCGGTCCTGCTCACCGGGGCCATTGCGTTCGGGCTGGTCCTCTCGCTAGTGCGCTCCGGAACGCTCATCCCGCTGGCGACGTCCGTCACGCCGTCACTGTTCGTTCGCGAGATTCCGGAGATGTCGCTCATCAGCGAGGTCTGGTTTCGCCTGCAACGCCTGCCCGACTGGGTCGGCTGGACACTGTTTGCCCCGATGCGCTTCCTAGGCTTCGGCGGCGGCGGGGCGATCGGCGAATGGCTCAACCGCAGCGTCGGCTGGCTCGCCGTCCTCCTGCTCGCGACGGCAGCGATCGTCGAAGCCCGACGTGGCCGATGGCTGTTCCTCGGCGTGCTCGCCTATGTCGTTGGCCTCGCAGCAGCCTGGCCCTTCCCGAACTCGCGCTACCTCGTCCCGATCCTGCCCGGCCTGATCGCGGGCATCCTCGTCGCGCTGCATTGGGCCGCCTCTTCGCGCGAAAGCCCTGCCCTTTTGATTTGCGTTGCCGGACTCGGAGGAATCGCAACCCTCTTTTTCCCTTTCGAGGCGCTTCCGCTGCCCTCGTGGCTCTGGTGGCTCCGGCCCTTGCTTGACCTCTTCAGCTCCGTTGCCGGACTCGATCTTCTCGCCGGATTTACAGTCACGGTTGCAATACTCGCTTCGGCACGTGGGGGCATGAATCGCTGGCATCCGATCCGCGTTCTGGAGCCAGTAACACGCGTCACGTTCATCGCGATGTTCGTCCTCGTCAACGCGGCCATGTGGGCGACGGACGTCTGGATCGCCCGGTCCGGCGACGCCGACACGTACTACGCCCGTTACGAGGCCGGCCTGCATTGGAACCTGATGGCCGTCGCCGACGAGCTGGCCGACAGCGAAGGTTCGATCGCCGTCAGCGAGCGGTATGAGAACCTGAATGAACGCTGGGACTACCAGCACGCCGAGCGCGTCGTCGCGTACATCGCCGATCGCCCGTCGACGCCGGTGCCCGGGCCGCTGACGGGTTGGAGTGTCAAAAAGCTCCAGCAGTGGGCCCGCGACAACGACGTCGCGTGGTACGTCCACCAGAACCCGACGGTGCCGGGCCGCGTGTGGCACTTCCGCCTGACGCCCGACGAGCACGCGGCCGTCACGCAGCGCGAACGTCCCGGCCCGCGCGAGTGGCAGTTCGAGCTGTATCGCATGCAGAACTTCGCCGGCCCCGACGAGCCGCCGCGGAAGTGGCTCACGCCCCACGTCACGCCACCGCTTGTGGGCGATCGGCTCCACGAGATCGCAACGCGCGTCCCCCACTGGCCCGGAGGCGAGCGCGATGACCGCTGAGGAACAGACGACGCCGAAGCGGAAGCTTCGGGTTCCGGATCGTTCGGACCCGAAGCTCCCGCTTCGGTGTTCTGGGGAAGACACGTCAATCTGTTTGCCAACGGACGCGAAGCCCTTCGCCGCCGCCGTGCTCGCGGTCGCGACGGCGCTCTTCCTGACCTACCACGGCTACTGGACGCCCGGCGGCGACAGCGACCTCTACGCCGCCGTGGCCCGCAACCTTGCCCGCGGGGACGGGTTCACCTACGCCAATGAGCCGGTCAAGATCATCCCGCCCGGCTGGCCAATCGTGCTCGCCGGGCTCATGCGGTTCAGCGTCGAGATGGGGTTCTTGAAGCTGGCCCAGATGCTGATGCTCGGTGTGGGCTTGCTGCTGCTCTACCCGGTCCTGCGCCGCTACGCCTCGCCACGCCTCGCCGCGACCGGCGTCGGGCTGACGGCCTTCATGCACCCGGTCTACCCGCTGGCGACGTGGATGCACACCGAGCCGCTCTTCGTCCTCCTCGGCAGCGGGGCGATGCTGACGGCGACGCTCTTTTCCGAACGCGGACGCTGGCCGTGGCTGATGGCGACGGTCGTTCTGCTGTCGGCATCGGTGTTTGTCCGCTACTCGGGCATCTTCGGCTGGATCGTCGTCGCGGCGATCCTGGCGAGCCGCGTCGACGTCCGCTGGTCGCGCCGGCTCGGGCCGATGGCGATCTCGGGTGTGACGACGATTGCGACGTTGGCGTTGCTGCTGTTCGTCATTCGTCCGACGACCGAAGCTGGGCCGGACTTCGTCGATGAGACCGACCCTAATCGCACGACCGAGTTCGTCCTCGACAACGCACTCCCGCCGTCTGACCCGCTGGCGACGCGCCCATCCGAAGCCCGTCCGGACCTCGATGAGGCCGCCGTCGTCCAGGAGTCCCGCGGCCACGGCAACCCGTTCACGTCGAACGACCGCTCGAACCTCGCCATCGAGTACGCGACCCGCGTCGCCAACACCGGCTTATGGGCGAGCTGGGCGCTCTTCTACCCGTCGCGGTTTGCTTCCGGCCTGCCGGGTTTGAACGTCGTCGTCGCGATCATCGGCTGGCTCGCCCTGGCGGCCGTGGCGGTGACGGCCGGTCGCTCGTTGCGGAAAGGGCACTACCTGCCGCTGGGCGTCTTGGCGTTCGTCGCGACGTTCGCGTTGCTCTGGCCGAACCCGAACGCGCGCTACCTCGTGCCGGTGCTGCCGTTGCTGGTCGTCTTTGTCTGGCAGGGTGTGACACGACGCGCCGAGACCGGCCCCTCCGTCATCCCGAGCACAGCCGAGGGACCTCGCCCGACTTCCGGTGACCGTCCAGACGAGGTCCTTCGGCTCGCTCCGCTCGCTCAGGATGACGGGGGGGCCGGACGACGTCGGCAGTGGGGCGTGGTCGCCTTCGCCGCGATGCTCGTCGTCGCCAACGCGCCGTTGTTTCTCGTCGACGCGACGCTGGCCAAACGGCCTTCGCTGTTGCCGGGGCGTTTCGAGGCCGGCCACGCCGCAACACTCGTCGCAGCCGCCGATCACATGCGGCAGGCCGACGTCGCCGACGGCCAAGTGGCCGTCAGCAACCGGCACATCAACTTCGACAAGATCCGCCCGCTACCGACCGGCTCTCGAGCGGTCGTCGTCCTGCTCGACGTCGCCCCACGACCCATGCCCGGCCCTGTGCCCGACGAGCCGTGGGACCCGTGGCTGGCCGTCTGGATGAGCGAAACCGGCACACGCTTCTACCTCTACCAAGAGCCGGCGATCCCGTGGCGGCTGTGGCACTTCACGCTGCCCGAGCCGATCTTCGAGCGGCTCTCGGGTCGCGAGGTCGACGAGCCCCTGGGCGGCTGGCAGCTGTGGGAGCTGGTCGACAGTGACGTCCCCAAGCTTCGTCGAATCGAGCTCGAGCCCACCTCGATCGACGCGTGGCCCCACGCGATTCCGCAACGAGCAACTGCGTCCAACCTGAGGTAGCTGCGGTGCTGCCGCTCGTTTGCTCTCGTATACTTTTGCGTGGATCCGATCTCGCAGGGTGTCGTCGGTGCGATCGTGACGCATGCCGCGGTGGGGCATCGCCTGCCCCGAGCTGCTGCGCTTGTCGGGATGCTCGCGGGGATGGCACCCGACCTCGACATCTTCTTCCCGACCTTCGGCGACGTCACCGCCGACTGGTACTGGCACCGTGGCCCGACGCACGCCATCGCGTACATCCCACTGGGAGCCCTGATCGTCTGGGCCGTCATGCTCATCTTTCCGTTCGCGCGGAAACACAAGGGCGCAACCTATCTCGCCGCGCTCGTCGGCACCGCGACCCACGGCCTACTCGACGCGCTCACCAGCTATGGCACGATGCTCCTGTGGCCCTTCGCCGACACACGTGTCGCGTGGGACATCATGCCGATCATCGATCCGATCTTCACCGTCACGCTGGTCCTGGTGACGATCGTGGCCGTCATTCGCAAACGCTGGACGTGGTCCGTGGGCGGTAGCGTCTTCATGGTGGCGTACCTCGGCTTCGCGCTGGGCCAGCACACGCGCGCCTTCGACGCCGCCCGCACCCTCGCCGAGTCGCGCGGTCATGACGGCGATCGCTTGCGTGTGCTGCCAGCACCGACGGCGCTCTCGCTGTACCGCGCGATCTACGAACACGACGGCCAGCTCCACGTCGACGCTGTCTTCACGCCGTACTTCTTCGGTGAGTCGCGCGTTCTCGAAGGCACCTCAGCCGCGATCATGCGTCCGGGTGATCTGAGTCTGGACGCCGAGCAGCAACGCCACTTCGACCGGTTCCGCTGGTTCTCGCAGGACACGCTCGTTCAGCCGTCGTATGCCGAGCCCAGACGTCTCGGCGACGGCCGCTACAGCAGTGAGGCAGCAGGCTTCAATCCGCTGTGGGGCCTGGACTTCTCCGGCGGCACGACGCGACGTTTCTTCGGCCGAGGCGACATCGACGCCGGCGAACTGATCGACGCGATTCTCGGCAAAGACGACCGATTCGTGTACAACGCGACGCCATGAGCCAACTGCCGCCAGGCCCGCCGCAATCTGTCCCATACGGCACGCCCGCAACGGCACCACAGGCCAGCGGCCTGGGCATCGCGTCGCTCGTCCTGGGCATTCTGGCGCTGCTCGCGATTTGCGTCTGGTTCGTCTCGCTCCCGATGGCCGTGATCGGGATCGTGCTAGGCATCGTCAGCTGGAGCACCGCAGCCAAGGACCCGCGCATCGCCAAGGGCATGCCCGTCGCCGGAACGGTCCTCAACGCGATCGCACTCTTGCTTTACGTGATCATCTTCGTGATCGTCGGCATCATCTTCGCGGCCGCCGGGACTGCCGCCGTTGAGATTGCCGAACGCGCCGAGGCCGAGATCGCCGCCGCGGACGATCGCCAGACGGTGATCGACGAAACTCAAACCGCCGGCGACGAAGCGCTGGCCGCCGCAGCGGAAGCCGGCCTCGACCCAGCCGTCCTCGCCGCCGCACGGCGCGACTTCGAACAGCAGATCACCCGCATCCAAATGCCCGGCAAAGACCTCGAGACGGCCAAAGACGAAGCCACCACCGCCCTCGACGACCTCGCCGCAGCGATCGAAAACGCCACGCCAGCAACAGCAGACTGACTCGCCTTCGGCGATCCGCCTTCTCCCCTCTGACCTTCCTCCCTCATCCCTCCTGCTTCATCCCTTCCGCCGCCCCCATCCTCCCCGGCAGCCGCATCGGCATCCTCGGCGGGGGCCAGCTCGGCCGGATGTTCGGCATCGCCGCACGACGCATGGGCTATCGCGTCCACGCGCTCGACCCGTCGCTCGACTGCCCGGCCGGACAGGTCGCCGACGTCGAGATCAATCGGCCGTACGACGACCTCGACGCCGCACGCAACTTCGCCAACCACTGCGACGTCGTCACGTTCGAGTTCGAAAACGTCCCGGCCGAGACGCTCGAAGCGATCGAGGCCATCACGCCCGTCCGCCCGTCGCCGTTCGTCCTCCACACGACCCGGCACCGACTTCGCGAAAAGACCTTCCTCAAAGACCACGGCATCCCGCACGCCGTCTGGCGCGAGTGCAACACGCCCGCCGACGTCGCGGCCGCGTCGAAGGAACTCGGCGAAGGCATCCTCAAAACCGCGCTCTTCGGCTACGACGGCAAGGGCCAGTCACGACTCCCGGCCACGGCTCCGCTCGAAACCTCCGAGGCCGCATGGCAGAAGCTCGGCGATCCCCCGGCCGCGGTGTTCGAACAGCTCGTCCCCTTCGTCGCCGAGGTCAGCGTCGTCCTCGCCCGGACGAATACCGGCGAAGTGAAGTCCTTCCCTGTCGGCCGGAACGACCACGCGGGCGGCATCCTCGACGTCACGACCGTTCCCAGCGGCTTGGGCGAGACGATCGAACAACGGGCGATCGACGTTGCGACGGATGTCGCCGTCGCCCTCGACGCCGTCGGCCTGATCGCCGTCGAACTCTTCGTCGTCGAAGACCTCCACGGCGGCGGTGGCACGGACCTGCTCGTCAACGAGATCGCCCCCCGCACCCACAACTCCGGCCACTGGACCTTCGACGCCTGCGTCACCAGCCAATTCGAACAACAACTCCGCGCCGTCTGCGACCTGCCGCTGGGCGACACGAGCCTGACGGCCGGGGGTGTCGCCATGGCCAACCTCCTCGGCGACCTCTGGCAGGGCGGCGAACCCGACTGGCCCGCCGCGGTGGCAGACCCGTCGATCAAGCTCCACCTCTACGGCAAGACAAGCGCCCGCCCCGGCCGCAAAATGGGCCACCTCGTCGTGACCGCAGACACCCCCGACGAGGCCCGCCAACGCGTCCTTGCAGCCCGGAAGTCGCTCGTGTCGTCGGAACCCGCTGGCTGAGCAGCGTCATCGCTTCCGACTTTCCAACAGCACGGCAACGTCAGCCGCTCGGACAAGTGCGCTGTCAAGCCCCGATGCGGCCGGCGCGTTGCCATTTGCGGAGCACCTGGATTTCGCCCTGGTGGCTCGCCTCGTCGTGCATCGCGTGGATGACCTGCCGGGCCCGCTTCTGGTTGGCCTCGCCGGCGGGGTTGACCGACGCGGGCTCGATCGCGAGCAGGTCGATCAGCCGGGTCTTCTGCCGGGTGAGCCGGTCGATCAGCTCCTGCCGGGTCGCCCAGTCGGTCGTCTCGGTCGGCGAGCGGCAGTCCATGCCGTACGTCTTGGCCCAGCCTTCCGGCAGCTCACTCTTCCCCGTCGCCTTTTCGATGATCACCCGATCCGCAACCCACAGACAGTGCCCGGCGTGCCACGTCAGATGATTCTGCAACCCCGGCACCGGCGTCCGCATCTCGTCATCGGCCGTCTTCTCGAGCTGCCGAATCGTCCGCGACCGAATCTCATCGACGACGAGCTGAAGGTGGTTCATGGCCGTCACGGTAGCGGCGGGCGCATTGTGATCACTTTCACGGGAATGTAGTCTGTCGTCTCGATGCCACCGAAGCCCGAGTGGTGGGACTGGGAGCTGGAGCTTTCACCTCACCTGCTCAAGCGAATGAGAGACAGGGCCTTCGACGAAGTCGATCTCCGAGTCATGCTTGAAGCTGCCACCGTGTGGAGCCCAAGCGATACGTCGGGACGCTTCGTTATCGCCGCTCGACATTCGGGTCGGCCGTGGGGAATCGTCGTCGAGCCAGATGAAGAGGATCGGCTTCTCGTTGTCATCACTGCTTATCCAGTCACATAACTCCAAATCGACATGAAGGGCCGTTATCTCGAAGTCACGTACCGGAAAGGCAAACCGCTGGCGGCGTACCTCTACCTGCCGCGTCGAGATGGCGACACCGTCGCCCGCAGCGAACCGGCAGCAGCAGAGATGGTGGTCGATTACACGGCGGACGGTCGGGCGATCGGCGTGGAGCTTCTGGCACCGGTGACGATGCGGCTTGATCAGTTGAACCATGTGTTGTCCGGACTGGGTGTTGACGATCTCACCCCGCAGGACGCCAGCCCGCTTCTCGCCGCAGTCTGAGTACGGAGGCGTCAGCTTCGGCTGGAGCCGCGGCAGGCTGTGCGTGGTCGTCAGGGGCGACGGACGATCCGGTACCATTCGCGGATGCTGAACACCCTGCTGCTCGTTCTCCTGGGCTTTGCTGCGCCCGCGACGTTGCCAGCGGAGGCGAACAATGACGTCGAGACGGTCGCGGCGTGGTTGACCGGGGACTTCAGCAGTGCGGAGCAGGCGGTGGAGGATGGGCGGTACTTTGCCATCGAGTTGCACGTTCGGCCGATCTGGGTGGAGCGGGAGGATGGGCCGTGGTTGTACGTCGAGCAGGCGGCGGCTCAGGCGGTTGAGCGGCCGTATCGGCAGCGGGTGTACCGAATCCTGGCGAACGAGGCTCAAGTGGCGAGCGTCGTCTACACGTTGCCCGGGGATCCGCTGCGGTTTGCGGGGAAGTACCGGACGCCTGAGGCGTTTGACGTGTTGTCGCCCGACGATCTGGTGTTGCGCGAGGGGTGCACGGTCTACCTGACGCGGGAGGGCGATGCGTTCGTCGGGGCGACGCGCGGGACGGGGTGTCGGTCGACGCTGGCCGGGGCCGCGTACGCGACCAGCGAGGTGGCTCTCCTCGCGGACGAAATCACCAGCTGGGACCGCGGGTACGACCAGGACGGCACACAGGTCTGGGGCGCCGAGGCCGGGCCGTATGTGTTCAAACGGCTTGAGCCGTAAAGCCGGTGGTGCTACGAGGCAGCGTCGCGGAGTCGCTTGCAGCCCACGATCAGTCGCTCGTCAGGCAGGCCGAAGCTGAGGCGGAAGTGGGTGTCCTTGGCGGAGAAGACGCTGCCGGGAATGACCAGCACGTTCTTCTCGATCATCCGCTCAGCGAACTGCATTGCGGTCTGACTCTCGGGCACCTTCGGGAAGGCGTAGAAGGCGCCATCGGGGTGTTCGATCTCGAACGTCTCCCCGAGCTCTGACATCACGATGTCGCGCTTGCGGCGGTAGGCGGTGATGTGGTCGTCGACGGGGATGTCCAAGGCGGCCAGGGCGGCGTGTTGGAAGGGGGACGGGGCGCAGACGAACGTGTACTGCTGCAGCTTGATCATTTGCTCGGCCACCTCGCGCGGGGCGATCGCGTAGCCGAGACGCCAGCCGGTCATGCCGTAGGTTTTGCTGAAGCCGCGAAGCAAAATCGTCTTCGGCCAGAGATCGGCGATGGACGGGACGGTCGTCGCTTCGCCATACAAAAAGGGCACATAGATCTCGTCGCTGACGACGAGCAGGTCGTGCTTTTTGGCCAGCTCGGCGGCGGCACGGACTTCGGCCTCGGTCATCATCACGCCTGTCGGGTTGCTGGGCGAATTGAGGATGAGCAGCTTCGTCCGCGGCGTGATGGCGGCCTCGACCTTGGCGGCGTCGAAGCGGAAGTCGGGGTAGCTGTCGACCGGCACGCTCTTCCCGCCGGCTATCGTGACGAGGTGGCGGTACATCACGAAGTAGGGGTCGAGAAAGACCACCTCGTCGCCGGGATTGACGGTCGCCAGGATCGAGAGGAACAGGCCGCCCGAGACGCCGCTGGTGACGAGCACGTTGTCGACGTCGCACGCGTGGTCGCTCGCGAGGCGTTCGCGTAGCGGGGCGATGCCCTGCGTCGGCGTGTACCGGTTGTGCCCGTCGCGGATGGCCTGGATGGCGACGTCCTTCGCCTCGTCCGGCACGTCGAAGTCGGGCAGGCCGATGGAGAGGTTGATCGGATCCTTGAGCTTGGCCGCGAGGTCGAAGACCTTGCGGATGCCAGACGCATCGACGCCGAGGGCGCGTTCGGAAAGGTGGGCGGCGAGGTCGCGCATGACCCACTTTAAGCCGCGGAACTAGGCCAGGCCGGTCAGATCGAGCAGTCGTCGGACGCGGCCTTCGGTGTCGTCGCCGTCGCTGAAGAGACCGCGGTCGATGCTGAAGTCGTCGAAGACGAGGCGGTCGACGGAGCCGTCGTTGGCGGTCAGGCCGGCGGGGAGGAAGAGGTCAGGGCCGTCGTCGCCGATGAGGGTGTCGGCCCCGTCGTCGCCACGAAGGACGTCGGGGCCGGCACCGCCACGAATGAGATCATCGCCGTCGCCACCCGCGAGCCAGTTGCGCTCGTCGTCGCCGGTCAGGACGTCGTCGAACGCGGTGCCCTGGACGTTGGCGAAGGTTCCGGCGATGGTGCCGAAGCCGGCGGAGGTGTTGAGGATGCTGGCGGTCGCGCGGAGATCGATCATCACGCCTGCCGGGGCGTCAGCGAAGGTGAGGTCGTTGGTGCCGCCGGTGTCGACGAGGACGTCGGCACCGAGGCCGGCCGCGAGGGTGTCGTTTGCCTCGGCCGAGCGGAGGCTGTCGTCGCCGAGGCCGCCGTCGAGGAAGTTGCCGTCGCCGGTGTTGGCGACGAGCGTGTCGTCGCCCTCGCCGCCGAGGAGTGCAGAGCCGCCAGCGTCGAGGCCTTCGAGAGTGTCGTTGCCGGGTCCGCCGTCGATGCGGAGAAAGCCGCGGATGTCGTCGTCGCCGGTGCCGCCGAGGGCGACTTCGATGTCGCTGGCGAATCGTCCGCCACGTTCGAGGACGAGGTTCGCGGTGGACTCGCGGTAGTGGACGATGTCGCCGCCCGCGCCGCCGGAGACGGTGTCGTTCTCGTCGGTGGTCAGACCGGGCAGGAGCAGGTCGTTGTCATCGCCGCCTTCGAGCAGGTCGTCGCCGGTGCCGGCGCGGAGCGAATCGCGGCCGCCCTGGCCGAGGAGCGTGTCGTTACCCGAAAGGCCATAGAGCCGGTCCGTTCCTTCGCCAGCTTCGAGGCTGTCGTTGCCCGCGCCACCGGCCAGCGTGTCACTTCCGAGACCGGTGCGAAGGGTGTCGTCGCCAGTACCGCCGTCGACAAAATCATCGCCGGCACCGGTGAGGAGCACGTCGTTGCCGGTGCCGCCGAAGAGCGTCATCGGCGTGGTCGCGTCGGACATGTCGATGACGTCGTCGCCGGCGGTGCCGATGACCGACTCGACATCGGACTCGGCCCGGGTGTTGCTGGTGGGCGAGAGGTCGAGCGACGGCAGCGAGGAGAAGTCGGCGACGTCGAAGTCGGTGCCACCGCGGACGGTCGTGAACGGCGACTGGACGAGGAAGCGGTCGTTGCCGGTGCCACCGTCGAGGTCGCCGCTGCCGATGATGACGTCGTCGCCCGGACCCGCGAGGACGGCGTCCGCGTTGCTGCCGTCGGTGATGATGCGGTCGTTGCCGCTGGCTCCGACAAGCTCGTTGCCGGAGCTGTCGGCGGAGGTGAGGGTGTCGTCGCCGGAGCCGCCGTTGAGGGTGCCGGCACCTTCGAGGTCGTCGTCGCCGCTGGCGCCGATGAGGCTGTCGTCGCCGCCGTTGCCGACGAGGGTGTCGTCGCCATCGTCGCCGAAGAGCGTGTCGCTGCCGGTGGTGCCGATGAGGCTGTCGTTGCCGGTGCCTGCGGTGACGGACTCGACGCCGGCGAGCGTGAGCGTCGGGCCGCCGCTGGCGATAAGCGTGCTGTTCGCGAGGTTGACGACGAGGTTGTTCGTGACGGCCGAGAAGTCGACGGCGTCGTTGCCGGAGCCAGCGTCGAGAGTCGAGTCGGGGTTATCGGTGACGACCAGCGTGTCGTCGCCCGCTCCGGCGATCATCTCGACGCTGCCGTCGGCGGTGAGCGTGTCGTTGCCGGTCCCGGTGACGAGGACATCGATCGAGCCGTCGAGGTCGTCGAACTCGCCGGCAGAGCCGTCGTTGGCGAGGTTGTCGAGCGAGAGGGCGACGTCGGTCGATCGGCCGGAGTAGTCGGCGGTGTCGCGGCCGGTGTCGCCGACGAGCCGGTCGTTGCCGGTGTCGGCGAGGAGGGTGTCGTCGCCCTCGTGGCCTTCGAGCAAGTCGTCGCCGCCTCGTCCGCCGAGGCGGTCGTTGCCGAGTCCGCCGTCGAGCGTGTCGGACGCAGCACCGCCGAAGAGCGAGTCGTCGCCGTCGCCGCCGCGGAGTGTCGTCGGGAGGGTGAAGGCGCTGTCAACGTCGATGAGGTCTGCCCCGGCCGAGGCTTCGACTGTGACGTTGGCCACGGCATTGAGTGGGAAGCTCGACGAGTCGATGCCGAGCGTCGCGACGACGTTGCCGCCGGTGATGGCGAGGGTGATCTGGTCGTTGCCGGGCGTGCCAACGACGCGGAGGGTCTGACCGTCGAGCGTCGCAAAGGCCGGTGGCGGCGGGGCGGGATCGGAGACGTCAATCTTGATCAGGAAGACGTCGTCGATGCCTTCGAGCGCGTCGTTGCGTCGGCCGACGAGGACCGCGTTGCCGTCGTTGTCGAGCGTGGCGTCGAGGACGAGGTCGGTGGCGGCACCGGCGTCGATGCGGACGCCGTCGGGCAAGTCGGGCGTGTCGGACAGGCCGTTGCTCTGGACGAGTCGGACGGCAGGGTCGATCTCGCCGTCGCTTGTGCCTTCGGAGTAGCCGGCGACGACGATGGTTCCGTCGTCGAGGACGGACGCGTCGGCGACGACGTTGCTGAAGCCGAAGCCCGAGCCGCCGGGCAGGTTGACGAAGTTGTTGAAGACGAGGCTGCCGTCGGCGTCGAAGGAGGCGAGCCGCGACTCGCCGTCGTCTTCGGTGATGCCGATGACGGGTCCGCCGGCGGGCGAGATGTCGAGCGAGGTCGCCGAGAAGAAGTCGAGGCTGGAGAAGGGCACGATCGCCTCGCCGGCGTCGCCGAAGTCGGCATCGAGCGTGCCGTCGCCGGAGATCGCATAGGCCGACGAGCGTTCGGGCTTGGCGGCGAAGCCGAAGGTCGCCTGATCGATCTCCTGCACGTCGACCAGCACGAGCAGCCGGGCCGCGTCGTCGGCTGCCGGGAAGGCGCGGACGGCTTCGACCCGGACGCCGCCGACGAGTTGTTCGTCCAGGGCAAACAAGTCGGTCGTCGAGACGATCACTCCGTCGGCCGTGAGCCGGACGACCGACGCCGCCTCGTCGTCGGCGCTCGGGTTGCCCGCAGCGATGAGCGAGCCGTCGGCGAAGCGATCGATGACCGGGCGGAAGGGCAGGTCGAGCCGGCCGGTGGTGGCGAAGGTCGGGTCGAGTCCGCCGGTCGGCAGAAGGCGAAGCAGTTCGCCGGTGTCGCCGTTGGCGCGGGCGACGAGGAGGTTGCCGTCGGGCAGCGGCAGGAGGTCGGTGACGTTGGCCGACGGTCCGCGGGCAGGCAGCTCGATGATGCCGTCACCGCCGAAGGCCGTGACGAGGTCGCCGTCGGCGTCGAGCTTGACGACAAACTCGCTCGCGACGGTGCCGGTGCCGTCGAGCGCGAACCCGCCGGCGAAGATCGAGTCGTCCTCGGCAACGGCAACTTCGAGCAGGGCCTGATTCGAAGCGCCCGGCTGCAACTCCAACGCCACGACGCCTGCCGTGCCGAAGCTCGTGACGGCCTCGCCGACAGCGAGCAACCGACGGGCCTCGACGGGTTCGATCGGGCTACTTCGGGATGCGTTGCGTCGATTGGAGGTGGACATCGCAGCAGGGCAAGGCAGCGGGCGGGTCGGAGAGCCAGTGCACGCTATTCGATGTCCTCCGCTCCTGTCGCCGACAAAACCGCCTTCAGGTGCGTGTGGCGTCGACCAGGCGAGCCGGTTGGCCGATACAGTCGGCGACAATGACTCAGCCGGCACCCACGGCAGACCATCCCGAACTCTCCGCCGTCGCCAAGGCCTTGCGACACAAGATCGACAGCGGCCAAGGCGTGGTCGGTGTCGTCGGGCTGGGCTACGTCGGCCTGCCACTGCTGGCGGCGTTCCATCAGGCTGGGTTCACGGTCGTCGGCTTCGACAAGGATCCCGCGAAGATCGAGGCGCTCCATCGCGGCGAGAACTACCTCGGCCACCTCGGCAAGTCGCTGGTCAGCGACATGCTCGGCAGCCGGTTCGACGCGACCACCGACCACAGCCGCCTGGGCGAGTGCGACGCGATCCTCGCTTGCGTCCCGACGCCGCTCGGCAGGCATCTGGAGCCGAACCTGTCCTATGTCCAAAACGTCGCCCGTGACGTCGGCAAGACGCTCCGTCCGGGGCAGATCATCGTCCTGGAAAGCAGCACCTATCCACGGACCACACGGGACGTAATGCTGCCGTTGTTCCAGAAGTCGGGCCTGAAACTCGGTGAAGACTTTTTCGTCGCCTACTCGCCGGAGCGGGAAAACCCCGGCAGCAAGGACTTTTCGACCGCCACGATCCCCAAGCTCGTCGGCGGCCTGGATGTCGTCAGCGGTCTCTTGGCCAAGGAGCTTTACGCCCGTGCGATCCGGGCCGAGATCGTCCTCGTCGACTCCGCAGAGGTCGCCGAGGCGGCGAAGCTGCTGGAGAACATCTACCGGGCCGTCAACATTGCGCTGGTCAACGAGATGAAGGTCGTGCTCGACTCGATGGACATCGACGTCTGGCAGGTCGTCGACGCAGCCAAGAGCAAACCCTTTGGTTTTCAAGCGTTTTACCCAGGCCCGGGGCTCGGCGGGCACTGCATTCCGATCGACCCGTACTACCTCACCTGGAAAGCCCGCGAGTACGGCCACGCGACGCGGTTCATCGAACTCGCGGGCGAGGTCAATCGGAGCATGCCGCAGTTCGTGGTCGACAAGACGATGCTCGCCCTCAATGACGCCGGCAAAAGCGTCCGCGGCAGCCGGATTCTTGTGCTGGGCCTGGCGTACAAGCCCGACGTGGATGACGTCCGCGAGTCACCCAGCTTCGAGCTGATCGAACAGATCGAACACCTCGGCGGCCTCGTCGACTACCACGACCCCCACGTCCCCAAGACGCCGTCGATGCGCCACTACGCCGTCGACAAGGCGAGCATCGATCTCACGCCCGCGTCGGTCGCGTCGTACGACTGCATCGTCGTCGCCACCAACCACACGGCGATCGACTGGCCGATGGTCGCGAAGGAGGCGACGCTGATCATCGACACCCGAAACGCCTTAGCCGGCCTGGGCGGGAACGTCGTCAAGGCGTGACGCACGTCCGCCAGCCGGTCACGCAAAGTCCTCGATCGGCGGGCAGGAGCAGACGAGGTTGCGATCGCCGAAGACGTTGTCGATCCGACCGATGGCGGGCCAGAACTTGTTCCGGCGAGTCGCTTCTGAAGGAAACGCTGCAATTTCCCGGGAATATGGACGATTCCACGCCTTGGCCGAAACTGCCGCCGCCGTGTGCGGGGCGTGCTCCAGCGGGTGATCGTCCCGCGGCCACTCGCCGCGTTCGACCATCGCGATTTCCTTACGAATCGCGATCATCGCGTCGCAGAACCGGTCCAGCTCCTCGAGATCTTCCGATTCCGTCGGCTCGATCATGAGCGTCCCAGCGACCGGCCAGCTCATCGTCGGGGCGTGGAACCCGTAGTCGATCAACCGCTTAGCGACGTCCTCGACGGTCACACCCGCCGACTTGTCGAAGGGCCGGCAGTCGATGACGAACTCGTGGGCGACCCGGTTGTTGTCGCCGACGAAGAGCACGTCGAAGTGCCCATCGAGCCGCTTGGCCATGTAGTTTGCGTTCAGGATGGCGACCTCGCTCGCACGCCGCAGACCCCGCGGCCCGGTCATGGCCAGGTACATCCAGGAGATCGTCAGGATCGACGCGCTGCCGACCGGTGCGGATGAAACGGGGTATGCGCCCGTATCCAACGGCGACCCCGGCAGATACCCGCCAAGCTCAAGAGTTGCACAAATCGGACCCATCCCCGGCCCGCCGCCGCCGTGGGGGATGCAGAAGGTCTTGTGGAGGTTCAGATGGCAAACATCTGCACCGAAATCGCCGGGGCGGCACAGACCGACCTGCGCGTTCATGTTCGCGCCGTCCATGTAGACGAGTCCGCCGCGATCGTGGACGGCATCGCAAAGTTGCTTCACGTGCGCCTCGAACACGCCGTGTGTCGACGGGTAGGTGAGCATCATCGCCGCGACCTTCCCTTCATTCGCGTCGGCCTTCTTGACGAGGTCGTCGAGGTCGACGTCCCCGTTGCCGCGGGTTTTGACCACCACGACCTTCATTCCGGCGATCACGGCCGACGCGGGGTTGGTGCCGTGCGCCGAGTCGGGGATGAGGCACACGTCCCGGGCGTCGTCGCCCTGGGCCTCGTGGTATCGCTTGATGGCGAGCAAACCGGCATACTCGCCTTGAGACCCGGCATTGGGCTGCAGGCTGACCGACGGCAGGCCGGTGATCTCGCCGAGCCAGCTGCGCAGGTCGCTGCACATCGCGTCGTAGCCGCTGGCTTGCTCGGCCGGGACAAACGGGTGGAGGCTGCCGACCTCGGGCCAGCTGACCGGCAGCATCTCGCTGGTCGCGTTGAGCTTCATCGTGCACGAGCCCAGCGCGATCATGCCGTGGACGAGACTGAGGTCTTTCCCTTGTAAACGCCACAAATAGCGCGTCAGCCCGTGCTCGGAGTGGTGCTTGTTGAACGACGGGTGCGACAGGAACTCGCTTTTGCGCTCCGCCCAGCCGAGCGGGACGGCCCGCATGCTCTCGGCCGCCAGCTCGGCGACGTTGAGGCGGAAGGTGCTGCCGCCGGCGAAGCACTCGATCAGCCGACGCACCTCGTCGGCGTCCGACTTCTCGTCGAGCGTGATGCCGACGCGACCATCCCCAAAATCCCGGAGATTGAACCCTTCCGCCGACGCCGCTGCCAGGATGCCCTCGACCGGCAGGCCCTGCGGCTCGATCGTCACCGTGTCGAACACCGGCCCGCCCGAGACGACGTGCCCCAGCCGCTGCATGCCGGCACTGAGCGCCGACGTGAGCGCCCGCACGCGACCCGCGATCCGCCTGAGCCCGTCCGGCCCGTGGTAGACGGCGTACATCGCGTTCATCACGGCCAAGAGCACCTGGGCCGTGCAGATGTTGCTCGTGGCCTTCTCGCGGCGGATGTGTTGCTCCCGGGTCTGCAGGGTGAGCCGGAACGCCGTGTCGCCGTGGGCGTCCTTGGAAACGCCGACCAGTCGGCCGGGCATGCGACGGGCGTACTCCTCGCGGCACGACATGAACGCCGCGTGCGGCCCGCCGAAGCCCAGCGGCACGCCGAACCGCTGGGCGTTGCCGACCGCGATGTCCGCGCCCCATTCGCCGGGCGGCGTGATGAGCGTGCAGGCCACCAGGTCCGTCGCGGCGATCATCAGTCCCCCGGCCTCGTGCACGGCCTCCGCCAACTCGCCGTAATCGCGGATCGCCCCGTCTGTCGCTGGATACTGGACCAGCACGCCGAAGACGCCTTCGAGGTCGACGTCCTTGGTGACGTCCGTCACGCGCAGGTCGATGCCCATCGACCGCGCCCGCGTCGAGACGACGCCCAGCGTCTGCGGATGACAGTCGGCGGCGACGACGAACGTATTGGCCTTCTTCCCCTTCAGCGACTTTGCCATGGCCATCGCCTCTGCCGCGGCCGTCGCCTCGTCGAGGAGCGAGCTGTTCGCCAGCGGCAGGCCCGTCAGGTCGGCGACCATCTGCTGGAAGAGCAGCAACGCCTCCAGCCGGCCCTGCGAAATCTCCGCCTGGTAGGGCGTGTAGGCGGTGTACCAGCCCGGGTTTTCAAGCACGTTCCGCTGGATGACAGCCGGCGTGATCGTGTCGGCGTAGCCCATGCCGATCAGGCTGCGCCGCACCGTGTTCTTCGACATCATCTCCTTCAGCCGTGCCAGCGCCGCCGGCTCGGACAGGCCTTCTTCGAGCCCGTCGAGTTGCAGGTCGCGCTCCAGCCGAATCGCGTCGGGCACGGCCTGCCGCATCAGCTCGTCGAGCGAGTCGACGCCCAACGCGTCCAGCATGTGCCGCATCTCGGCCGCGTCGGGTCCGATGTGGCGTGTGACGAACCGATCCTGCCCGCCGAGCCAGGCCTCGGCGTCTTCGGTCGGGGACGAATCATGAACGACGTCGGCGTCAGCAAGCGTCATGGGTGACCAAGCGTACGAGCGCTCGGTGCCAGACCGTTTCAGATCGGTGCCATCGCCCCCCTCCGTCATCCCGAGCGCAGCCGAGGGACCTCGTCTGGTTCCGCCGGTTCGTTCAGACGTGGTCCCTCGACTCGCTTCGCTCGCTCGGGATGACGGGTGTTCTCAAGCGAAGATCCCCCAGACTTCCCGACCGTCCGACGCGAGCCCCGAGCGTGAGTGACGTCCGCAGCGACCGAGCGGGCGCTACCGTGCGAGCAATGTCGGAAACCCGCTCACCCGTCGCCCGTGTGCTCAGCATCGGGGACGAAATCACCAGCGGGCTCACCGTCGACACGAATACCGCGTGGTTTTCCAGGGAACTCGCGAGCCTCGGCGTCCGCGTCGTCAGCCACGAGAGCACGAGCGACGACCAGCCGGCGATCGAGGCAGCGATCAAACGACTCGCCCGCGGCACCGACCTCCTCGTCATCAGCGGCGGCATCGGGCCAACGCCCGACGACCTGACCCGCGAGGCCCTCGCAGCCGTTGTCGGCCAGCCCGTCGTCATCAGCGAGGCCTGGATCGACCGCATCCGCCAGATCTGGGCCAAGCGCGGCAAACAGATGCCCGACGCCAACCGCAAGCAGGCCGGCTATCCCGAGGGGACCGAGCTGCTGGACAATCCCGTCGGCACCGCGGCCGGGGTGTTGGCCGACGTCGACGGCTGCCGGGTCGTCGTCGTGCCGGGCGTGCCGAAGGAAGCCAAGGCGATGTTCGACAAGCACGTCCGCCCGCTGGCGACGAAGCTCGCCGCCGACGCGGGCGGGCACGTCCTCCGGATGCGGGCCCTGCACACCTTCGGGCTGGGCGAGAGCGACGTGGCCGAACGGCTCGGGCCGGTCCTTGAACGCGGGCACTTCGGCGACGAGCTCGACGTCGGCACCACCGCCAGCAGCGGCGTCGTCAGCGTCCGCTGCTACGCCCGGGCCGAGACGACCGAGCATGCCGACAAGCTCCTCGACGACGTCGAAGCGACCGTCCGCGAGAAGCTGGGCCACGTCGTCTTCGGCACCAACAACGACACGCTGCCGAGCGTTCTTGTCGACTTGCTAAAGGAAAAACGCCAGACGCTCGTCACGGCCGAGAGCTGCACGGGCGGACTGATCGCCAAACTCGTCACCGACGTCTCAGGCAGCAGTGCCGTCTTCGACCGAGCGTTCGTCACCTACACCAACGACAGCAAGGCCCAACTCGTCGGCGTCGATCCGGCGACGATCGAGGAGCACGGTGCCGTCAGCACCGAGGTCGTCGAGCAGATGGCGACCGGAGCTCTGAAGAGCGCCGGCGATGTGGCACTCAGCGTGTCGGGCGTCGCGGGTCCGGGTGGCGGAACCGAGGCCAAGCCGGTCGGCACCGTCTGCATCGGCATCGCGTGGAAAGACGGCGTCGCGGCCAAGCGGTTCGGCTTTCACGGCGATCGTGAGATGGTTCGCCTGCGGAGCGCCCTCATGGCGTTGGGCATGCTGCGACGGCACCTGCTCGGGTTGGACCCGCTGGAACTGGCATGACGACCCTCGCCACGAACGGCTATGCCACGTCGGTCTGGCCGTTCGTGTCGGCGGCGTTGCTGGTGCTGGCGTCGGGGCTTGGGACATGGCTGCTGTCGATCTGGTGGACTGGCCGATTGATCCACCGGCCGCCGCGACTGACGCCGGTGCGTGCCGCGTACCGGCTGGGGCGATCATCGCCGACGGACCTGGATCTGGCGTACGAGGAGCTGTCGTTCGACGTGGCGGACGTGCCGGGATCGACCAGGACGATCCGGCTGCTGGGCTGGTGGATTCCGGCGAAGGTGCCGTCGACGAAGAGCGTCGTCCTGCTCCACGGCTACGGCGACTCGCGAGCCGGGACGCTGCCGTGGGTCGTGCCGTGGCATGACGCGGGCGTGAACGTGCTGCTGGTCGACCTGCGTGCCCACGGCGACTCGGGCGGCCGGCGGTCGTTCGGCGGGACGGTGGAACGGGCGGACGTCGTCCAACTCGTCGGCGACCTGCGCCTGAGCCGGCCCGACGAGACGGCCACGCTGTTCCTGGCGGGCGTGAGCTTTGGCGCGATGACCGCGGCCGGTGCGGCGACACGTCTGGAAGGGCTGGCAGGTTTGGTGCTCGACTCGCCGATCGACGACTGGAAGTCGGCCACGAAGCGGTGGGGCCAGCTTTTCAGCCTGCCACCGGCCGGGCGATTCGCGCATCGCGTCCGCATGTGGATGGCCGACGGCAACGACCCGGATCGGCTCGACACCGCACGCGACATCGCAACGGCCAACGTGCCGACGCTGGCGATTTTGCCGACGTCCGACGTCCTGCTCCCGGCGGACCCGCGCGCCGACGTCGCCACCGCGGCGAAAGCGACTCCACACGGCGACGCGTGGCTCCCAGACGTCGGTCACAACGAATCGATCGTCGCGCTGCACGACGCGTACGCGGATCGCTTAAACCGGTGGTTGCAAGTGGTCGCGTGATTCCCATCGGGAAGCAAGGCTCCATGCTCCCACCGTTTAGCGGTGAGCGCTAGCGAGCCTCCGGTCCTCACAGAGAGGCTCGAATGCGATCACCGCTAACCGAGAGATACCGCTCGCCTGCTCGCAGTGGAGCAAGACGAGGTCCTTCGACTTCGCTAACGCTCTGCTCGGGACGACGGAAGCGCTCAAGCGCTTTGGACTGCGTGCAGGATGATCGAAACGACTGACACGCAAGCGAAAAACCTCGCTTGAACCAACGCGTTAATGACGCGTCCCCGCCTCACGCCATCGGTGGGGGGAACTCGCTGGTCGACCAGTAGGCGTCCAGCGCTGAAACCAGCTCCGCGAAGGCCTCTTGCCCGACGGGCTTGATGAGGTAGCCGGCGACGTTTCGGCGATACGCCTCGGCCTTGTCCTCTTCGATGTCGCTGGAGGTCAAGACGACCACGGCCGTGGTGCGGAGGTGGTCCTGAGAGCGGAGTTCGCGCAGGAAGTCCAGGCCGCTGACGCGTGGGAGGTTGAGGTCCAGCAGTACCAGCCGGCGCTCTTCCGGCAGCCGAATCTCAGGATCCTGGTTGGCCAGGACACTCAGGGCACGCTCGGCGTCCTCGACGACCTCCAGACGGTGCGACAGGCCCGCCCGCTTGAAAGCGCGGCGGATATTCATGACGTCGATGTCGTTGTCCTCGACGAGCAGGACGTTGAGCGTGCGCGTGCGGGACCTGGCGGCAGGGGCAGTGAAGGTGTCGACGGCTTGAACCATGGTGTACAGCGGTGATCTCGGCGGTCGTGGTGCAAGCAGCGGACCAGTCGCCGCAAAATTCCGCAGACCTGTTCCGGCATCGACGGCGTTGCTCGGCAAGTTGAACGCCGATGCGCGTTATGGGCCTGTTCTGGCTGGAAATCACGGTGCGACGTGAGTCGACTGC
>JBCDKH010000004.1 GCA_038746835.1 Planctomycetota bacterium
GCCGACGCACGACTGGCCGCGGAGAAGAAAGCACTGCCGATCGGCGATGTTCGGCAAGTTCACTCGCTCTTTTCCAGCGTCGAAGACGACGCCGGCGAGATCGTGCTCTGCACCAGCCGGCGAACCATGCGGAAGGTTATCGCCGAGACCGACGGCGAGATCTGCGTCGGCGACCGCGTCCGCTTCCGTCGCACCGGCGGCACCACGCGACTGACCGAGTCCGAATCCCTCGACGGCCAAAGCCATATTCTGCCCGAGGGCGTCATCGAAGCCCTGGAGCCGCGGCGGACAGTCTTGATGCGGGCGGACTCCTTCGACGAGAACAAGCTCGACCCGATCGTCGCCAACGCGGATCAGTTCGTCATCGTCGTCGCCATGCACGACCCGTACCCGCGTTGGGGCCTCGTCGACCGCATGCTCGTCGCCGCTCAGACCGGCGGGCTGGTGCCGATCGTCGTCGTCAACAAGGCCGACCTGCGCGATCAGGCCGACGCACCCGAGGAGACCGACGCGGCTGTCGCGCACTACCGAAAGCTCGGCATCGCCTCGATCCTGACCAGCACGACGTCGAACGAGGGTCTCGACGAGATGCGGACCGCGCTCGACGGCAAAACCAGCGTGCTGGCCGGCCACAGCGGCGTAGGCAAGAGCTCACTCGCGTCCGTGCTCGACCCGCGGCTCGACCTCCGCGTCGGCGAAACCAGCGAGATGCACTCCAAGGGCAAACACACCACGACCAGCGCTCGCAGCTATCCACTCAGCCTGCCGGGCGGAGGTCGCGTGATTGATACGCCGGGCATCAAGGTCTTCGCACCCGTCGGCGTTGCCCCGGAGGACGTCATCGACTTCTTCCCCGACGTCGCCGACGAGACGGCCCCCGCGTGGCGCGTCGAGAGCTACCAGCGGCTCCGGGCGAGCCTTGACGACTGAATCCGCTGGAGCCCGCCTACGCTCCCCGCCCCGCGACCACCGACGCGTCGCGGGTACCACCACGAACCTGCTGCATGGCCCGAGACGACGATACTTTGGAGATGGAGGCGACGGTCGTTCAGGCCTTGCCCAACGCGATGTTCAAGCTCCGCCTCGACGACCCAGGCGGCGGCGGTGGCTCGCACGAGATCCTTGGCTTCGTCAGCGGCAAAATGCGCAAGCACTTCATCCGCATTCTGCCCGGCGACAAGGTCAAAGTGCAGATGTCGCCCTACGACACGACCAAGGGCCGGATCGTCTACCGGCAGCGGTAAGTGCCACGTCCGTCATCCTGAGCGAGCGCAGCGAGTCGAAGGACCTCGTCTGGTTCTGCATGGATGCGGAGAAGCAGGCGAGGTCCCTCGACTGCGCTCGGGATGACGGACCCGGCTCATGCGGCTCGCAGTGATTGACTGGCTGAGTTGGCCTGATCGTCGCGCTTCTCGCGCACCTCGATCGGCTTCAGGTCGAACTTCGGGTTCTGGCCCATGAACCGTGCCGGGTTGTTGTGGAAGATCTCGGTGAGCAGCTGCTCGCTCCATCCGCGGCGACGGCACTCCAGAATGCAGGCCTGCAGCGTGAACGGGTCGGATGGGCCCCAATCGGCCGAGCTGTTGACGAGCATCCGTTCGTGGCCGTGCATCTCGATGACGTCGGCGGCGCGTTCGCCGGTCATCTTGGTCAGCGGGGAGAGCGTCATGCCGGCCCAGTACCCCTTGTCGAGCACCGGTCGAACCGTGTGTTCCTCGACGTGGTCGACCCAGACCCGCGCCGGATCAAGGCCGGCGCGGACGAAGTTGTCGAGGACTTCGAGGACCTTCGTCGTGCCGTGGAGCTTGTCGTCGAGGTGCGGCGTGTGGATCAGGACGAGCTGGTCGTGGTCGAGGGCGAGCTGGAAGTGCCATTCCAGGCTCTGGATCTCGTTCCGGGTCGACTCGTGCAGGCCGGTCTCGCCGATGCCGAGGACCGTCGGCTTCTCGAAGAAGGCCGGCATCTCGTCGAGGACGCGACGCGTCAGGCCGGGGTTCTCCGCCTCTTTCGGATTCACCGCCAGCCAGCAGTAGTGCTTGATGCCGTAGTCGGCCGCGCGGGTGGGCTCGAACTCGCTGATTTGCTTGAAGTAGTCGAGGAACGTCTCGGGATAGTCCCGATCGAACCCGGCCCAGAACGCGGGCTCCGCGACGGCGACGACGCCGCTCATGGCCATCCGCTCATAGTCCTGGGCGGTGCGGGCGATCGCGTGGTAGTGCGGTTGGATGACGTACATCAGGCGGCCTCCTTGGGCGTCTCGGAGTAAACGCGAGCGATCTTCTCCGCCCGACCAGGACCCTCACTCGCAAGGACTTGGAGACTGGTACGCACCCGATCCAACGCCGGATCGCCCGCCGAGCCACCGCCTCGGTCGTAGCGATCGAGGATGGCGGCGATCTCCAAAAGCTTGCACCGGACCTCGAGCGCGTACGCGTCGAGCACCTTCGCAGCCGGCATGGGACGTGGACCTTCCATGCTGCAGTCTATCGGCCGAATCGCCTGCTCCGGCTGCTACGGCGTGCGACTCACCGCTGCCAGCCCATACTCCGGGCGTGCGGCGAGTAGACCGCCGCCTTCTCGTAGGCCCGTTTGTTCGCGTCACTGGCCTGCCAGACGAATGGCTTGTAGCTGGACGACGACGTGCTCGACGGAGACCTGTACTGCCATCCGGAGTACGACGTCGCCCTCGGTGCTGGTGCTGGCGCTGCCGCGAGGGCGTCTTCCTGCCGGTACTGCCGGTCGAGCGAAGCCCTCCGCGAGCGGAGACGCCGGAGGCTATCGGCGTTGCCCGTGCTGTTGATCGCAAAATCCATGACTCTCAACGTCGGGCGAGGCGATCGGAGTGCGTAATCGACCAGTGTCGGACCGCCGAGTCGAAGCGCGATCTGGCCGGCGCGATTCCAATCGCCGCTGCCGGACGCAAAGCTGTACGTGGCCAGGTCCGATTGCCGAATCTGTGCCGCCCTGAGAGCAGCTTTCCTGGCTTTTTCGGCCTCAATTGCTTTCCAGGCCGACACCACCGCCTCGACGCTGCGCGTTCGCCTCGTGACGATCTCTTCGAGCGACTTGCCGGTCATCTTCGGCCTTGGCCGCTGACCGTCGTGTCCGATCGTCACGTCCAAGTCGAAGACTTCCCACTGCCAGCCGACGTTCACACACAGCAACGTCTCAAACTCCGGCCGAGCCGGGTTGCCTTGTCGGACCTTGGGAAACCGGACAAGCTCCGCCTTGAACAGACCCGTGTCCTGCACTTCCGGCTCGAAACGCACGTTGTGTAGGGCCCAAAAACCGTTGAACTCTGTCGCAAGCCCGTCGTAACCTCGTTCGAACGCTGCGTACTCGTTGCGACTGGCCAGCCAGCGGTGAACGACGCGGGTGCCGTCTGGTTCACGACGATGTCCGGCGCCGGGACCTAGCTGCGGGTTTTCACGCAAATTGATCGGCCGATACCCGATGATTCCAGCCGGCGGAGCGAAGTAGCCGCTTCTGGTCATCGGGACCCAGAGGTCTTCTTCCTCGACCGTGCCCGGTGCCCGCATCATCGCGATGCGATGGCTGGACCGCACGTCGGGGGTGACCATGCGGCGAAGCTGAAAAGTCTCGACCGGCTCGTCCGTCGTCATCCGCAATTCGCCGTCGCGATGGATGACCTTGGTGATCTCGTTCCCCGCCTCGTCTCGTGCGGCGATGATCCAGTGCTCGCCAGCCCAGAGACCGTTGTCCCAGTCGCTGGGATCGCCGATGAGCCTCGGATGTTCGTGCTCGACGTAGCCGTCGTCGCGGGGTTCGAGGATCGTCACGTGCATTGACCCGTCAGGCGTCTTCTGCTGCACGACGATCGTCCACTGCTCGCGTGGTGCCTGGTTCCGCTGATCATCCCGGACATCGAGCGGCGGGCGATATCCGACCCGCATGACGCCAAAGGGCACCCACGTCAGGGTCCGCAGATTGATCGCCCAGTACTCGCCGGGCTGCTTGATCGGATGCAGCGTCAGCGGCGAGCGGAAATAGGGCATCGCGTCCGTCGGCCGCATGAGCAAGCCGTAGCCGGGGACGTGGATGATGGACTGGTAGTCGACCGGCAGCAGTTCCTCGTTCGTCTCGGCATCCACGAGCCGGTCGAACGTGCCGTTGACGTAGAAGCGGTTGTACTTCGCAACGCCGGCGTACTTGTCCTGATCGGGAGCTGTGGGCGGCGGTGTGCGGACGATCCGCTGCCGCACGATCACAACGCGTCGACCGTCGACGGTGACTTCCTCGCGCTCGGCCTGATTGAGCGGCTCGAGGCGATTGCGCCAATCCATCGCGTCGCGATGCGCCTGCTCCGGCGACACCGGCGTCGCACAGCCCGCCAGCAGAACCACTAAGACGGTGCAAAACAGTGACCGCATAGCCCCAAGATCGACCATCAACGCCGGCAGATCAAGCTACGGCGGGTCGTACCCGGATCCGCCCCACGGGTGACACCGGGCGATTCGCTTCAGGCCAAGCCACCCGCCACGCCACGGGCCGTGCTTGTCGATCGCTTCCAGCATGTACTCGCTGCATGTTGGGTGGAAGCGACACTGGCCGCCGAGCAGCGGACGAAGCGTCGCCCGGTAAAGGTGGACCAAGCCCCTCAGCAGACTCGCGGCAAGGCGACGCATCCCGATAATCTATTCGCGTGGCTCGGCCGAACATCATCGTGATCCTCTGCGACGACCTCGGCTGGGCCGACCTGTCGTGCTACGGCAGCACGTTCCACGAGACGCCACGTCTCGACCAGATGGCGGCCGAGGGCATGCGATGCACCGACGCGTACGCGGCCTCTCCAGTCTGCAGCCCGACGCGGGCGAGCCTGCTTTCCGGGCAGTACCCGGCGCGCGTCGGGATCACCAACTACATCCCAGGCAACGCCGCCGGACGCGTCCTCGGTCCGGCGTTTCGACACGATCTGCCACACGATCTGCCGACACTGCCCAGCCTCCTCCGCGACGCCGGCTATCGCACGCTGCACGTCGGCAAGTGGCACCTCGGCGAGGCCGACAAGGGTCACGCACCGACCGACCACGGCTTCGACGTCAACGTCGGCGGCTGCGCCTGGGGACACCCACGCAAGGGCTTTTTCTCGCCATACGAGCTTCCCGCCGAGGCCAACCTGCCCGACGGCCCAGACGGCGAGTACCTGACCGATCGCATCACCGACGAAGCCATCAACCTCGTTCGCGACGCGGCAGGGCGTGACGAGCCCTTCTTCTTGCACCTGGCCCACTACGCGGTGCACACGCCCATCCAGGCACCGGCCGACCTCGTCGAAAAGTACGAGCAGAAAGCTCGCGACCTCGGCCTCGACACGCGAGACCCCTTCGAACCCGGCGAGCCGCATCCGTGTCTGCACAAGCTCGACCAGCCCGTCATGCGCCGCCTGTTCCAAAGCGACCCGACGTACGCGGCCATGGTCGAAAACCTCGACACCAACGTCGGCCGACTGCTGGACGCCCTGGTCGACCTCGGCATCGACGACGGCACGCTCGTCCTCTTCACCAGCGACAACGGCGGGCTCGCGACCAGCGAAGGCAGCCCGACGTGCAACGCACCGCTGTCCGAAGGCAAAGGCTGGTCCAGCGAAGGTGGCCTCCGCGAACCGTTCATCGCCCGCTGGCCGGCGAGGATCGCATCCGGTCAGACGTCCGACGCGACGCTGACGACGCCCGACCTGCTTCCGACCTTTCTCGCCGCCGCCGACGTTGAAGTTCCCGACGAGGTCGTGCTCGACGGCGAGAGCTGTTTGTCTCTGCTGACCTCCGGAGCGCAGTCGTCGCTCGACGATCGCCCGATCTACTTCCACTACCCGCACTACAGCAACCAGGGCGGCGGGCCCGCCTCAGCCGTCCGTCGCGGCCGATGGAAGCTCGTCGAGCACCTCGACAACCACACCGGCTACGAGCTGTACGACCTCGAGGCCGACATCGGCGAGACCACCAACCTCGCCGAACGCGAGCCGGAACGCGTCGCCGAGCTGCAAGCACTGATCGACACCTGGCGAGACGAAGTCGACGCCGCGATGCCAACGCCGAACCCGCACTACGACGCCATCCTCCAAGGCCGAGCGCGTGCGAACGGCTCCGGCAAGATCACCTTCGTCGATGACGACTGAACCGCCACCCAAGCCCACGCTCGACTACGCCGCCGACACCGGCCGGCGGATTCGTTTTCGTCGCTGGATCGTGCGTGGCATTCTGGTGCTGCTGATCGCCGGCGGAGCTTGGTTGGCGGTCGCGATTCAGCGGGAGTTTCAGCGCGTCGAGAATGAAGAGGCGGTCGCAGTTTGGGAAGGCAACGCGCGTGCGCTCGAACCGGACTACACCTACTTCCACGAAGATCCACGCCACTTCCACCAGCGATACCGGAGTCTCGCCTGGGCGGCGGACAACCTCGAAGCCGGGCTGCTCGACGAACGGCGAGAGGTGCGTCTTGCGACCGAGAGGTACCTGATCAAGCTGTTCGAGCTTTATCCGCTCGAGCCCGGCGTCGAACGCCCCGAGCCGCCGCTGTTCGAGCCCGAGACGCGAGAGATGCTCTGGCGGATCCTGATCGATGAGCAGATTCCCGAGGCGGGGTTTCCGCTGGTTGTCGATGCGAAACCGATCGACATGCAGCGTGCGATCGACGTGTGGCCGTCGCTTAATCCGGAGATTCAAAACACCGTTCTCTTGATCCTTCTCGTGTGCGGACCCGAGACGCCCGGCGCTGGCGACCTGATCCTCGCGGCCGCTGGTTCACCCAAGATCATCTTCCTGCCCCCAACGTACGACGCAGTCTGCTGGTACTGGTTTGACGACGACCGCTATCGGGAACGCCGCGAGGCGTTGGCACTCGACCACTGGCCGGAACGTCCCGACATCAACGCGCTCTTCGATCCCGCCGAAGCCGTCCGCGTCATCGGCCATGAGACCGACGCAGACGGTCGGCCCACCACCGCCGCCGTCTCGGCTCTGGCTCGCTTCGGTCCGATGGCTCCAGACGAAGCCGCACCGCTCTTGCCACTGCTCCGTGATGCTGCCGAGGAGACCGCGGACGAGCACCCCGACTATGCAGCCGCCGCCGAGAATGCAGCCGATCGAATCGAGGCATCGATGGCCGACGCTCCTCAGCCGTAGACCGCGTTCGGATCGAAGGCCTTCTCGTTCTCGACGAACTCCAACGTGCCATCCGGCCGAACCGCGCGGTAGAAGCACGAGGCGTAGCCCGTGTGACACGCGGCCTGCGGTGTCTTCTTCGGATCGCCGACGACTACCTCCGCCACGAGACAGTCCTGATCGCAGTCGACACGCAGACGCTTGAGATGCTGCGTCATGCCGCTGCTCTCGCCTTTCTTCCAAAGCTTGCCACGGCTGCGTGACCAGTACGTGACGTGGCCGCTCCTGAGCGTCTCATCGAGCGACTCCTGGTTCATGAAGGCGACCATGAGCACGTCCTTCGACTCGGCATGCACCGTCACACACGGCAGCAGGCCGTGGTCATCGAACTTGGGGGCGAATTCAGTGCCGAGCTCGCGAGCGTGCTTGTCCACGAAGCACGCTACGGTCCGACATGGCCGACCTGCCGCAGATGCGGTTCTACAACACGCTGTCGCACCAGGAAGAAGCGTACGAGCCACTGACGCCGCCGGTCGTGCGGATGTACACGTGCGGGCCGACGGTCTACGACTTCGCGCACATTGGCAACTTCCGCTCGTTCCTCTTCGCCGACGTGTTGCGTCGCACGCTGGAGCTGGTCGGGCTCGACGTCCGACACGTGATGAACATCACCGACGTCGGCCACATGACCGAGGACGATCTGGCTGACGGCGGCGGCGAGGACAAGATGCAGGCGGCCGCCAAAAAGCTGGTCGAGGCCAAGAAGCAGGGCCAAGCCCACGCCGCCGCCATCGACGATCCGAACAACCCGTACCAGATCGCTGACTTCTACACGAAGGCCTTCCTCGAAGACGGCAAGAAGCTCGGCCTGAAGGTCGCCAGTGAGTTTGACCAGGGCCGAATGCCCAAGGCCACCGACAACATCGACGAGATGCTCGCCATGATCGGCAAGCTCGTTGAGAAAGGGCACGCGTACAAGGGTGAAGACGGGGCCGTCTACTTCGGCGTCGAGACCTTCGACGGCTACGGCAAACTCAGCGGCAACTCCGTCGAGCAACTCCGCGGCGGGGCGGGCGGACGCGTCGGCACCGAAGCCACCGCCGCAAAGCGTCACCCAGCCGACTTCCTGCTGTGGAAGCCCGATGCGACGCACCTGATGAAGTGGCCCAGCGACTTCGGCGAGGGCTATCCGGGCTGGCACATCGAGTGCTCGGCCATGGCACGCCGGCACCTCGACGCCGATGTCATCGATTTCCACACCGGCGGCGAGGACAACATCTTCCCGCATCACGAGTGCGAGATCGCACAGAGCTGCTGCGCGACCGGACAAGACAGCTTCGCCAGGTTCTGGCTGCACGGGCGACACCTGCGCGTCGAGGGCGAGAAGATGTCCAAGAGCAAGGGCAACTTCTTCACCGTCCGCGACGTGCTCGACGGCAGGGCGACCGGAAACGAGGTCGCCCCCGAAGTGCTGCGGTACGAACTCATTCGCAGCCACTATCGCGGCACCGCCAACTTCACCGCCAGCGGCTTGCGAGACAGCGGCAGCGCCGTCGCCAAGCTGCAGAAGCTCCACGCCGATGCCGCGAGCAAGTCCGACGCGGCCGACGTCTCGCTCGACGTCGGCCCGCTCCCGCGATTCGTGAAGGCCCTGTGCGACGACCTCAACGTCTCCGCCGCCGTCGCCGCAGTTTTCGAGTGGTCCGCCGACCCAGGCGACGACGCTGCGACCACCCGCGGCATCCTCGACAAGGTCGACAGCGTCCTCGGCTTCCTGCCCGACGCCGCAACGCCAGTCGCGGATTCGGACGCCGCCAACCTCGCGTCTAAAATCGACGCCGCCCGCGCCGCCAAGGATTTCGCCACCGCCGACGCCATCCGCGCCGACCTGCTCGCCCAGGGCTACAAGGTCCTGACAACCAAAGCCGGCACGACGGTCGAAAAGCTCCTGGCGTAGTGACGCCTACGCAACAGCACGAGGCCGGTAAGAGCCACCACCGACGCTGTCGCCGGCTCGGGAATCTGCCACATCGCAATGCCGCCTCGCCCGTCCGTTAGGCGACACCGACTGCCGATGCATCAGATCAAGCCCGCCTCTATACAAAGGAAACTGACCTGATTGACACGACTGGTCACGTCGACGATGTTTTGGCGGATCGAGCGGAGCGGTCGCCCGGCGAAGTTAGGAAGACCATGGCTGCGGAGCGTGCGGGACCGATCGAAGGAGGTGGACGATGAGCCAGACCTATTGGGTGGCGGGCGTGGAGCGGTCGACGGGGCGTGAGATCGACCGCAAGGTGCTCGCCGTCGGCGAGCAACAGGTTCGACACGCGATGGATCGCATGGGCGTCGACATTGCGTCGCTGTCGAGCGACGCCGGGCTAGATCAGACGGGTTCGGATGACGAGGCCAGTGATGACTCGACTACAAATGCCACAGACAAGCCGCTAGAGCGATGGCTGCTTTCTGCCATTTCGTTCATTGCTGGCCTGCTCGGAGGGTGCTTTGTGACGTTGATTTTGGTGGCAGAGTCTACGGAATTGGGTGGCGTCGATTTCTCGAACGATGCGAGCCGAGCGTCATCGGGCAGGGCCGACCTCCGTGTCTGGCTTCCGGACTTCGAGGACGCCTTCGACTTCGACGCGTCGTCGTTTGAGCGAGTCCCGCCCCCTCAATTCAACATCAGCGCAGCCGACAGCATGATCGTCGTCGAGCGAGAGCGGTGGAGCCTTCGATTGCTAATGGTCGGTGACTTGATTTCCTCGGCGACCCTCACTCTCGAGCCGAATGACCGAGATCTACGGGTCATGGCTAATCTCGAAGTCGGCGACGTGATTGAGCAGCGGGCGGCCGAGTCTTTCTGGATCGCGCTGATCGGGAGCGGCAATCAGCACCTCCTTTACTCAGACTATCGCAAAGACCTCGAGCGGGCCGCGACGTCTGGCAGGAACGTTGTTGGTGGTCGTTTCCAAGGCGATCAGGTCCACGTTGTGTGGTCCATCGCCGACGGCGACATGACCCTCACAGCATCGAACTAGCCTGCGGGCACTATCCCCAGCAGCTCGTTAGCCTCGTCATCGCCGACGCCCTTGGGCTGACCGAGGGTTCGTCTGAAGAAGGTGCCGTGAGCGCTGCTGTATTCCCGCCAGAACATGACTTGGCCGCAGAACTCGAACGGGACGCCACGTCAGGCAGAGAGCAAGTCGCCTTCGGCGTCGGTGAAGCGGTGATGCCAGAAGGAAGGCCAGCATCGCGCCGCGGTCTCTCTCAATCCGACGAGAACAAGGCGGGTGACGGAGCGGTTCAGTCGGGAGCATTCGCACAGTTTCACGAAAGCCGCAGTGCTGATAACCGCTTCATCTGATCTGGATGGCCAACTTGAACGATCAATGCCCGGCGACCGGCTCGCCCATCAGACCCTTTAGCTCCGCAAGTTTCTGCTTCAGGGCCGACGGCTCTTTCGCCTCCAGGTTCAGCCGAAGCATTGGTTCGGTGTTGCTCTTGCGGACGTTGAACCACCAGCCCTCGGCCTTGGCGTCGACAGTGATGCCGTCGAGGTAGTCGACTTCGTGCTGCTTGTACTTGTCGGCCAGCTGTTTGATCATGCCGTCCTTGTCCTCGACCTGGAAGTTCAGCTCGCCGGACTGATGGAACCGGTCGATCGGGCCGGCCATGCCGCTGAGCTTGGTGTCGGTCGCGGACAGGATCGACAACACGCGGGCGAAGGCGATCGCTCCGCTGTCGGCGTTGAAGTTGTCGCGGAAGTAGAAGTGCCCGCTCAGCTCGCCGCCGAAGACGCCGCCCGAGTCGGCCAGCGCTTTCTTCATGAAGACGTGCCCGACACGCTCCCGCACGGGCTTGCCGCCGGCCTGCTCGATCTCTTCGGCCAGCGCGTGACTACTGCGAAGGTCGTAGACGATGGCCGAGCCTTCGTTGCCCGGCTGCTTGAGGAAGTCACGCGAGACGATAGCCGTGAGGATGTCGCAGCCGATGGTGTTGGCCTGTTCGTCGATGAACATGCAGCGGTCCGCGTCGCCGTCGAAGCAGAGGCCCGCATCGACGCCGTCCGTCGACTTGGTCGCTTCCTTCAGCTGTTGCAGGTTTTCCTCGACGAGCGGATTCGGGTCGTGGACGAACGCGACGCCGGTCTCGAAGTTGATCTCGTCGATCGTGAGGTTCTCCACGCCGCCGAAGACCTTGGGCACCATGACGCCTGCCATGCCGTTGGAGGCGTCGACGATGACGCGCACGGGCTTCTTCAGGTCGAGGAACTGAAGGACGTGCTCTCGGTAGGCGGGCCAGACGTCTTCCTCGGCGACGTCGCCGTTGGTGCCGGTTTCCGCACGGGCCGAGAGTTGGCCGGCGATGCGTTCGATGTCCTTCAGGCCCGTCGCACTGCCGATCGGCTTGGCCCTGGGCCCGCTGATCTTGAAGCCGTTGTACTCGACCGGGTTATGGCTGGCCGTCGTCTGGATGCCGCCGACGGCGTCGTAGTGGTTGATGGCGAAGTAGATGCAGCTCGTGTCGATCATCCCGATGTCGATGACCTTCATGCCCGTCGAGCGGATGCCGTCGATGAGTGCCTTGGCCAGCTCCGGCGAGTGCGGCCGCATGTCGCGTCCGACGACCATCGTGTCCATCTTCCCCACCGGCGGCCCGAAGTTGCCCGCTGACCGCTGCAAGAACGTGGCCGAGGCGTGCCCGACCTTCCACGCCTCATCGGGGCCCAGGGGCTCGGGGTAGGTCGCGCGGACGTCGTAGGCCTTGAAGATTTTGCTGATCATTCGGCCGCACTATACCGCAACGCCGCCTGCTGTTTGGTAAGCCTGAAGTCCGGCGTCAGGCGTCGTCGTCCGCGAAGTGCGACGTGCTTACAGTGGGCCGCATCATACCGAACGCCGTGCGAAGAATGCCGAAGTCGGCGAAGTTGAGCATGCCGTCGTGAGCCTTCACGCCCGCTATTGCAGACGTGATCGCCATCCTCATGACGCGTCGATGGCAACGCTTGCACTTCACCCAGCTGGTGGTCGAGAACAGTCACTCGCTACACACCACATATTGCCGTGAACAAAGCCGGCTGAGAGTCAGACGGCGAACTAAGGAGAAGGCCCCATGTCCGGATCAACATCAACACGCACAGCAGCTGTGCTCGGCTGCGGGAAAGCCGTCCCTGGCTTCGAGGGCTTCGCGGTCGGCCACGGCCATGGAGACGGATATGTGAAGGGGGCTCCACACGCGAAGCTGTTTGCCGTCGACCCCAACGCCGAGAACCTCGCGGCGTTCGGGGACAAGTTCGAGTTGCCCGACGATCGACGCTTCGCGTCTACGGCCGCGCTGTACGAGGCCGTCACGCCCGACATCGTCAGCGTGTGCACGTGGCCGGCGCTGCATCATCCGATGGTGCTCGAAGCGGCCAATGCGGGCGTCAAGGGGATCATCTGCGAGAAGCCGCTCTCGGTGAGCCCGATCGAGATCGACGAGATGATCGCATCGTGCAAGCAGCATGGTGTGAAGCTGACAGTCGCCCACCAGCGCTGCTACGAACCCGTGCCGCAGCTGCTCAAGCGCATCGTCGAACAGGGCAAGCTGGGAGACAAGATCGTCTTCGAAGCTCGGATTGGTGGCGGCTGGGACATGCTTTCGTGGTCGGTCCACTGGGTCGACCTCGCTTCCTTCATCTTCGGGGAGTTGCCGGAGAATGTGCTGGCGGGCCTCAATGACACCGGCAAGCGCCGCTATCAGCACGCCATCGAAGACGATTGTGTCGCGCTTGCCCAGTACCCCAATGGCAGGCAGGCGATCTTCATCACGGGGCCTGATGACCTTGGCCTGGGCATGCTGAACTTGCGCGGCGACAAGGGCTATGCCAAGGTCACTGACGAGGGCGTCGAGCTGTTCACGCGCGAGGGCTACTCGTACGAGAAGCCCGATGACGGAGTCGCCGGGTTTGCGGGTCTCATCGCCGATCTGTTCGACGCGATTGAGAACGGTGGCACGACGCTCCTCGACGCCGAGCGCAGTGCCGAGTCGACACGAACGGTGTTCGCGATCCACGAGTCCGCACGCACCCTGAAGAGAGTCGCGTTGCCCACCAATTTTGGTTACGCGCCGCTCGACATCGCCCAGCATCCACCGACACCGCGTTGGACGCCGGGCAAGGTGCTCGTCTACGCCGACGATCATCATGTCGACGCGGCCACCGGGATCAGTGGTCGGGACGGCGTGCTCCACGCTGCGGCGGCGCTGGGTGCGGACGAAGTGCGATGCGCCGAGGCCGACGAGCGAGGCCTGGTCGCGGCCGACCTCGACGACATTGACGTCATCCTGCTTTACCACACGCAGCGGACAAGCGACGCGACGACGCGAAAGCTCCTCGGCGACTGGGTCGAATCGGGCAAGCCGCTTGTGGTCCTGCACTGCGGAATCGGCGCGTTCGACGATTGGCCGCAGTTCCGCGAGTGGATCGGCGTGCACTGGGTCTGGGGCGACGAGACCATCGCTCCCGGCTCCGGCCATCCGCACGTGCCTTGCGATGTGGTCATCGACAGGCCTGATCTGTTTCCTGCGACGTGGAATCAGCACTGGATTCCGCGCGATGAGGTCTACGTCCGCCTGCACGAGTCGCACCCGGTGGACGTGATCGCCACCGCCCACCTGCCCGACGGCGAGCAGAGTCCGGCCGCATGGCAGGCCAAAGCCCATCGCAACGTCAGCGTCTGGGCACCCGGCCACCGCGCAGATGTGTTTGACCTGCCCGTAATGGTCGACGGCATCGCGGCCATGATCCAGCTCGCCCAACGCCCTGCATGAGCGATAGGCGTATCCGTCGCACGGCGACGCTTTAACCCCTCGCCAGGTCTTGTTTCGCCCCTCAGCCGACACGCTTCATCGCCTGGCGACTGGGGCTGGGGACCTTGATGTCGTAGGCCAGGCCGAGGTACTTCATGCCGACGATGACGTAGTAGGAAAGATCGATCTGCCACCAGCGCAGGCCGTGGCGGGCGCTGGTGGGGAAGGCGTGGTGGTTGTTGTGCCAGCCTTCGCCCAGGCCGATGATGCCGAAGAGCACGTTGTTGCGGCTCTCGTCGTTGCTCTTGAACGGCCGGCTGCCCCAGATGTGGCAGACGCTGTTGATGCTCCAAGTTACGTGGTGGACGACCAGCAGTCGCACCAGGCCGCCCCATAGGAAGCCCAGGCCGAAACCGGTCCAGCTCCAGGTCGTCAGCCCGCCAGCGAGCCATCCGCCGAGTAAGGCGGGAATGACGAAGCCGAGCAGTGCCCAGACCGTCCAGAGCTTGCTCATCACCATCGTGACCTTGTCGGAGCGGAGGTCGGGGTTGTAGCGGTCCAGATTTTTCGGATCGCCACGAAGGATCCAGCCCATGTGGGCGTGGAAGAAGCCTCGGATGATGCCGAGCACGCCGCCGCCGTGGTGGTGGGGCGAGTGTGGGTCGTGGTCGTCGTCCGAGTGCTGATGGTGGCAGCGGTGGATGGCCGCCCACTTCGTCGGCGGGCCTTCGACGGCGGTGCTGCCGAGGATGGCAAGGCCCGCCTTGACGACGGCGTTGGTCTTGAAGGACGAGTGCGTGAAGTAGCGGTGATAGCCGACCGTCACGCCCAGCGCCGTCAGTACGTACCCGCCAACCAGCAGCCCTGCGTCGACCCACGTGAAGCCCCGGCCCCAGGCGAGGTAGATGCCGACCGCGAGTGCGGCAAACGGCAGGATGATGACGATCAGGGCCGCAATCTTCTCCCGAATCGTCAGGTCGTCCAGGTGGTCCGTTGAGCGCTCATGCGAAGGGTGTCCGTCCGTGGAGGGCTGGAAGGCTTCAGACATCGGCGACAATCGTACGGGAATGGTGCCAGGATTGATCGTCTTCACAAGAAACGAACAGCCACTCGTCCTTGCGTTTGCCAACGTTCGCGAGCGAGGCAGGCCGTCGTTAGGCTCAGACGCATGAGCGACGGTGGACAGGCAAAGCTGCGACTCATCCAGTGCGGCGTCGGCGGTCACGGCGGGGGTTGGTTCGTCAACAGCGTTCTGCCCAGCAACGACTTCGAGCTCGCCGCCATCGTCGATCCGAATGCCGAAGCCATTGCGAAAGCGAGCGAGACGGCCGGTCGGGAGTTGCGTGCCTTTGTCGACCTTTCCGAGGCGATCGACGCCGTCGAGGCCGACGCAGTCCTGAGTGTGACGCCGCCGAAGGTTCACCCGGCTCACGCCAAGCTCGCCGCTGAGGCGAAGCTGCACCTTTTGGTCGAAAAGCCATTGGCCGAGGACGTCGAAGTCGCCCGAAAGATGGTCGACGACGCGGCCAAGGCCGGCACGATGTTGATGGTCGGCCAGAATCGTCGCTGGGACAGCGAGCCGCGCGGCATCAAGGCGGCGCTGGACAGCGGGCGTGTCGGGCACGTCGACCACGTGCACATCGACTTCTTCCGGGCGGCTGACTTCCGTGGCAGTTTTCGCCACTCCATGCCGCACGTGCTGCTGGTCGACATGGCGGTTCACCACATCGATTTGCTGCGGTACTTCATGGGCCGGGAGGTCGTCCGCGTCTTTGCCGACGAGTTCAATCCAAAGCGATCGGTCGACAACGCGATCTACCAGCACGGCGCGGCCATCCGCATGGTGATGACTTTGGACGACGGCTCCCGCGTCAGCTACGCAGGCGACTGGTCCGCGGTCGGACGACCAAGCAGCTGGCACGGCGACTGGACGTTCCAGGGCGACAAGGGCCGGCTGACGTTCAGCGACGATCGCGGCCTCGAGGTTGCGACCAGCGACGGCTGGGCACGCGAGGTCGAGGTCGAGTCGCTGCCGATCCCGGAGTTGCCGCAAAGTCAGGGGCAGCTGTTGGCCGCGTTCGCAGAGAGCGTTCGCACGGGCGAGCCGGGTCTGACCAGCGGCGACGACAATCTGAGGACCGTCGCCGCCGTCCTCGCCGCAGTCGAGAGCTGCGAGACCGGCAAGCCGGTCGACGTTCGGTACTGAAGGCGATCCACTACGCTGCCTCATGCGGATCACGATCGTCACCGGCCCCTTCTGGAGCCCGCCACCGGCTCCCGGCGGGGCGGTCGAACGACGCTGGTTCCACGTGGCCGAACGCTTCGCGGCCAAAGGTCACGACGTCACCTTCCTGAGCCGGCGTCACGACAAGACGCTCGCGTCCGACGAGACGATTAAGGGCGTCCAACACCATCGACGTCTGAGCCTGAAGTCCGGCGGCTCGCTCAAGGCGAACCTGGTCAAAGACGCGGTCTACACGACGCGCATGCTCGGGACGCTGCCGAAGGCGGACATCCTGGTGACGAACACGTTCTGGATGCCGGTGCTGGCCCCGCGGCTTCGCGGCAAGGCGGGCCGAGTCGTCGTCAACGTCGCCCGCGCGCCGAAAGGGCAGATGAAGCTCTACAAGAAGGCGGCCCTGCTCGTCGCGCCGTCGACGGCCGTCGCGCAGATGATCCGCGACGAAGTGCCCGATCAGGCCGACAAAGCGATCGCCGTCGCGAACCCGATCGACACGCACGTCTTTCGCCCCGACGACACGCCCGAGCCCGAGACGCCGACCATCGTCTACACCGGCCGGGTCCATCCCGAAAAGGGCCTGACGCTGCTCGCCGAGGCGCATCGGAGGCTGCGGCAACGGCTGCCAAACCTCGTCACGAAGGTCATCGGGGCCTGGACCGTCGAAGACGGCGCGGCGGGCGACGACTTCCGACGCGAGCTTCGTTCGATCGGCGGCGACGGCGTCGAGTTCGTCGACCCGATCTGGGATCGACAAGCACTCGCCGCCGCGATCCGAAGCGGCACGGTCTATTGCTACCCGTCGGTCGCGGAGAAGGGCGAGAGCTTTGGCTGCGCCCCACTCGAAGCCATGGGCTGCGGCCGAGCCGTCGTCATGAGCGGCCTGGCGGCATTCGACGACTATGTCGCGGTGGATGAGAACGCCCTCCGCTTCGACCACAAGGCCGACGACGCTGCGTCGCGCCTCGCCGATCAACTCGGCCGGCTGCTCGACGACGGCACGCTTCGCCACCGCCTCGCCAAGGCCGGTGCGGAGACGGCCTCGCACTACTCGTTCGACGCGATCGCCGATCAGTATCTCAACCACTTTGAAAAGCTGCTGTGACGCATCTCGAACAGCTCATTCTCGACGAAACCCGCGACGCCGACAGTTCTGGTCGACGCGGACGAGCCAAGGCGTCCGCGGCCGCGGCAAGTGAGCCGGTTCCGCTGGTGACCAGTCGTCCAGAGCCGCTGCCGTACGACGTCGGGCAGCATCCGCAGGACTACGTGAGCGTCGGCACGTACTGGTGGCCGAACCCCGACACGTCGGATGGTCGGCCGCTCGTTCATCGCGACGGCGAGTTCAGTCCGCTCATCGATCGCTACGACCGGCCGCGGCTGGATCAGGTGTTCGACACGATTCACCTGCATCTGCTGGTCGCCCTTGGCACCGATGACCCTCAACCGGCCGAAGCCGCTGCGGCCGTCATCGTGGGCAACTTCATCGAACCAACAACGCGGCTCAACCCCAACCTCAAGCACACGCAGCACGTGCCCGGCGTCGACACGGGACGCTTGGTGGGCGTCATCGACGTCTCCATCCGCATGCCGGCCGTGCTCGACGTCTACCGGCTGTCACGGCACCTGCTCCCGGCAGACGTGACCCGCGGCTTCGAAGGCTGGGGCGGACAGTTGCTCGACTGGCTGCTCGAAGAGGACGTTCGGACCTGGCACGAGTCGGCCAAGAACAACCTCGGCGTCTACTACGACCTCCTCGCCGAAAGCCTCGCCCGCACGGTGGGCCGAGTCGACGTGGCGGCGGAGCGATTGAGGTTTTGCCTCGGCGTTCGGCTCCCGCAGCAAGTCGACGACGACGGCGGGTTGCCGCACGAGCTCAAACGCACGCGCAGCTTCGACTACACCACGATGACCATCTGGGGCTTCGTTCGCGCCGCAGACGCAGCGGTTGAGCTCGACGTGGCAGATTGGGCGTCGCTGCTCGATGCGAATGCGCCGCTGCGACGTTGTGTCGACTACGTCTACGACCATCTCGCCGCTGGACCGTGGCCGCACGATCAGATCGGACAGGTCGAAGTGCGAAACTTCGGACCGGCCTTGGCGTTGATCAACGCCAGCGCCGGGGCGCCGCTGTTTGCGACCGACGCGATATCGGGCTTGGCTGACGCGAAGGAAGCGTTGCTCAAGGTCGGGGCCCACCCTTGGCATCCGCCACAGCTCAGCGGAGCCGTCCTGGCCGCGTTGCGTGAGGCCTGAGGAGTCGTGTTTCACTTTCGCCGAAGTTCTGCCATTTGCCGCGGAGTCTCGTAGACTTTCCGGCGATGACTGAAGGCTACCCCGGCTTCGAGCCCGTCCTGACGAAGCGCATTCCGCTCGACCCCGCCAAGCGCGAGCTGGTCTGGTACGACCAGTACGTCAAAACCGGCGGCTATGAGCAGCTCAAGAAGGCCGTCGGCATGACGCCGGACGAGCTCATCAAGCTCACCGTCGACTCCGGCCTGCGTGGCCGCGGCGGGGCGGGCTTCTCCGCCGGGCAGAAGTGGTCGTTCATCCCGAAGGAAAAGAAGACCACGCACTACCTCGCCGTCAACGGCGACGAGAGTGAGCCGGGCACCTTCAAGGACCGCTATCTGATCGACTACGACCCGCACCAGCTTCTGGAAGGCTGTGCGATCTGCTCGATCGCGACGCAGGTCGACGTCATCTACATCTTCATCCGCGGCGAGTACCACCGGCAGATCAAGGTCCTCGAAAAGGCCATCGCCGAGGCGTACGCGAACAACATCTTCGGCAAGGACTCGATCATCGGTCGGCCGCTGGAGTGTTACGTGCACATGGGTGCCGGGGCCTACATCTGCGGCGAAGAGACGGGTCTGCTCGAAGCCCTCGAAGGCAAGCGTGGCTGGCCTCGGATCAAGCCGCCGTTCCCGGCGATTGCGGGTGCCTTTGGTAAGCCGACGGTCATCAACAACGTCGAGACGCTGTGCTGCATGCCGTGGATCCTGGAGCGCGGTGCCGACTGGTTTAAGTCGATGGGCACCAAGAGTTCGCCCGGTCCGAAGCTCTACGGCATGAGCGGCCACCTCAACGATCCCGGCGTCTACGAAGCACCGCTGGGCATCACGCTCCAAGAGTCGATCGACATGGCCGGCGGCATGAAGGGTGGCAAGCACAAGGGCACCATCTGCGGTGGCATCTCCATGGGCGTTCTCGGCGAGGACCAGCTCGACATCAAGCTCGACTTCGACGACGTCCGCTTCCGCGGCAACTGCCTCGGCCTCGGCACCGCGGGCATGATCGTCATGAACGAGCACACCGACATGGTGATGGCCCTGCGAAACTGCGTCCGGTTCTACAGCCACGAGAGCTGCGGCCAGTGCACGCCTTGTCGCGAGGGCAGCCACTGGATGCGGAAGATCCTCGACCGCATCGTCGATGGCCACGGCCGGCAAAAGGACATTGACATGCTTCTCGAGCTCGAGAAGACGATGGGCATCATGCCCGGCACCACCATCTGCGGCCTCGCCGACGGCACCGCTTGGGCGACGCGTACCTTCATCAATAAGTACTACGACGAGTTCGCCAGCCGCGTGATGCCCGACAAGCAGAAGACGGTCAAGCTCACCATCAACGCCGGCCGCAGCAACGTCATGACGCCGATGGGCAGCAACACGCGGTGAATTGGCTCAGCCGCGGTTGCGGTAGAGCGACGGATCGACCGCCGTCACCATCGCCTTGACGTCGAGCCTGCCATCGAAGTGGGCGTTGATTCGCTCCGCCTCTTCAACGGCGTCGTTGACGAGCGAGCGATAGTCGACTTCCAACAGCCGGACGTCGGCCCGTTCGCCCAGCGTCTTGATCGCGCGGAGTCGCTGCCGGTGGAGAACGTCGCGAAGCTGCTTTTCGGGCAGCCGTGCACCTTCCCTGCCGGAGCGTTCGAGCATGGCCGCTTGCGAGGCGACGACCTCTTCGATCGGCCGGTTCATGAAAACGATGCGGTACGGAACTTCGGCCGGCGGCAGTTTGAGGGCGAGGACGTGGATGAGCTTGACGGCCTTGCCCGCTGCGTCGGCGAGGAAGCTCGGGTCGCTGTCGATCTGCTTGACGCGTTCGAGTTCGAGGTAGCCTCGCGGGTTGTCGTGATCGGCCGTGCGTTCGCCGTCAGTGAGCGGCGGAATGCCACCGGCGGCGAGCATCTGCATCATGAGGCTCGTTCCCGACCGCGGCAGACCGGACACTACGGTGACGAACGGCTGGTCGTCGGCAGAAAGGCGGTCGTTGGCCGGTGAAGTCACGTCAGCAAGGTATGCGAGGCTGACGCAACAGGCTGACAAACGTCACAGACGGACCTTGCGGGCCGTCAGGTGAGGAAAATGGGGGTTGACAGATTTTGTCGCGCATTTCGTCTTGCACGACCTCGCTGCATCGGTAGTCTTTCCAGCAGCACGTCCGACAGTGCGTTGGCGTCAAGGGATTGAGTATTTTTACCTAGTTTCACAGGGAGATCAGAGATGGATCAGAAAATGACCTACGCCGGCATGGCCGGTGCCGTTGTTCTTGCTTCGGGTTCGGTCGCGTATGGCGACGTCGTTGCCTTCGCCAACGGCCTTCCGGCCGACATCGTTGCCGACGGCACGACGGACTTCGATCGCGACGTTCCGGTCGATGTCGATGGTGACGGCACCACGGACTTCTCGTTCAACTTCCGCGGCACGCCGATTACTCCCGGCGCGTACGAGTACCAGGCCAACATCTTCCTGGACGCTCCGAGCCTCGCCACGATCAGCGGTTACACCGGCTTCTTTGTCAGCTACTACGGGACGAACCTCGCCTCTGGCGCTTCGGTCGCCGGCTCCGGCCTCGTCGGACAGCCGACAGACCCGATCTACGGGTCGCAGATCGCACTCGGCTCGAACTACGGTGGCCTCGCCTACGGCGGCTTCGGCACGGTCGGCAGCGCGACCTCGACCGGCTTCGTCGGCTTCCAGCTGACCAGCGGCAACTTCGGCTACATCGAAATTGAGGTCAGCGATGCCGGAATCAGCTTCCTCAGCGGTGCCTATGACAACATGGGCAACGACATCGCTGCCGGTGCCCCGATTCCGGAGCCGGCCACCGCGTCGCTCGCCATCCTCGCCGTCGGTGCTGCTGCGACCCGTCGTGGTCGTCGCAACTGATCGCGATCGCGTCTCTCAACGGACGTAAAAATTCGCGGCTCGGCAGTTGCCAGACGTCCGCGGATTGAACATCTTTGAGCCCACACGGGCGGCCGAGATTCTCTCGGCCGCCCCGTTTTGTTGGCCCGGTCCCAACCATTGAACCGACCCATGCCCGAACCGACCGCACCCGACTCGCCCAAGAAGAACCGCGTCCTGCTCATTGGCTGGGACGCAGCCGATTGGCGGACCATCCAGCCCATGATGGACCGCGGCGGGATGCCGAATCTGAAGAAGATCGTCGACGAGGGCGTCTGGGGCAACCTGGAGACGATGGAGCCGGTGCTGAGCCCGATCCTCTGGACCAGCATCGCCACCGGCAAACGTGCGGACAAGCACGACATCCTCGGCTTCCTGGAACCCGACAACAGCGGCTTTGTCCGCACCGTCAGCAGCACCAGCCGCAAGGCCAAAGCCATCTGGAACATTGCCAGCCAGGAAGGGCTCCGCAGCGCCGTCGTCGGCTGGTACGCGAGCCACCCGGCAGAGCCGGTTCGCGGCTGCATCGTCACCGATCGCTACGAGCAGCTCGTCGATCAGCGCGACACGTTCGCCAATGACAAGCACGCGTTCCATCCGCACCGTCTCAAAGACGACCTCGCTGAGTTGCACCTCGACCGCAACGACATCAGCGCCGACCAGATCCGCGGCTTCATTCCGGAGGTCGATGAGATCGACACCGACAAGGAGGAGTACCCGGGCATCCTCGCCCACACGCTCGCCCAGTGTGCCAGCGTTCACAACGCCGCGACGCTCCTGCTCGAAGACGAGGAGTGGGATCTGGCAGCCGTCTACTACACGGCGATTGATCACTTCGGGCACAGCTTCGGCGAGTTCCATCCGCCGCAGATGGACCACGTGACCGACCGGCAGTTCCGCCTGTACTCGCGAGTCATGAGCAGCGTCTACCAGTATCACGACCTGATGCTCGGCCGGCTCATGGAGCTGGCCGGAGACGACGTGAACGTGATCGTCATGAGCGATCACGGCTTCAAGCTCGGCGATGATCGTCCGAAGATCAACGTCGACCCGCAGACCGGCAAACGCACCGGCCCGGGCATGAATCCTGTCCTGTGGCACCACAAGTACGGCATCTTCGCAGCGAAAGGTCCGAGCTTTGCAAAAGTCCGGCAGGTGCAGGGTGCGGGACTGCTCGACATCGCACCGACGGTGCTGCAATTGCTCGGCCTGCGGGTGCCGCGCGACATGGACGGGCACGTAATTCAGCCCGCCTTTGCCGAACAACCCGAGATTGAACCGATCGCGACCTACGAGCCCGAACACCCCGACGACGGCGTCTGGCGAGGCGAGGAAGTCGAGCCCGATCCCTTTGCTGCCGAAGAGGCATTGCGTCAGCTCGAAGGTCTCGGCTATCTCGAAGCCGCCGGCGAAGACAAGACCAAAGCCGTCAACCGCGTCATTCGCGATCGACAGGTATCGCTAGCGACAGTCCACTACCACAACGGTCGACACAAGCCAGCGGCCGCGATCCTTCGCACTCTACTTGCTGAAGAGGACAAGCCAGACATTCGTTACCAACTCTGCAACTGCCTTGCTGCGATGGGGCAGCGCGAAGAGGCCGCGCAGCTGATCGAAGAAGCGACCTACGGCCCCGGCTTCCGACCGATGTTCGACTTGCTGAGGGCTCAGCTCCTGCTCGAACGCGGAGACGAAGAGCGCGGGCTTGCGGAGTTCAGACGCCTGCGCGACGAGGCACCGCAGATGCGCCGCGTTCGCAATCTGATGGCACGACCACTCATCCGCCTTCGCCGCTTTGAGGAGGCCGAGCCGATCCTGCTGGAGTCGCTCGAGCTCAACCCTGAAGATGCCGAGGCGTACGACCTGCTCGGCGTCGTGCAGCGTGGGCTCGGACGACACGAAGACGCCGTGGAGTCGTTCATGAAGGCCGTCACGTTCGAGAAGGAACGCGTCTCGGCCCACGTGAATCTCGGCGTCACGCTGGTCAAGCTCAAGCAGTGGGACTGGGCGATCCGGGCCTTCGAGATCGCCGTCGAGCTTCGGCCCGGCAACACGATGGCCCATCGCCAGCTGGCCCGGCTCTACAAGCGCGTCAAGAACGACTACGTGAAGGCTGCGGAGCATGCGTCCGCGGCACGGTTCGGCAGACAGCGTCGTGCACACGTCACCGTCGGCGACGACGAATCAGCAACGCCGGCGTTCGATCACTCGCAGTGGTAAGCCGTCAGGCGTCGATCAGCCGATCCCAGAAGACGTTGAAGACGACAGCCCGCTGGACCTCGTGTTCGCGGAGCAGATCGACGGTCGTCGCCGGCGCGTCCTCGAGCGATGCGAAGTCGTCCGCGGTCACTTCCGGGTGAACGCCCGAGACGAAGACGTGCCCAGTGCCGACGATGCAGCTGGCCGCCGCGACGAGGCCGTTCGCGGCGTAGTGGCCAATCGGCGTGGCCGTCGCGTCGGCGTCGGGCTGAAGTGAAAACCCACCCCAGAACAAGGCGGCCCCCGGCTCGCTGCCGGCTTCGAGTCGAACCACCGCTGCAGATTCCGGATGATCGCGGAACGGCGGGGCGATTCCGGGGACCGGGCCGTGGGCGGTGCCGGGGTAGAAGCCGAGGGGCCTCGGTTCGTCGACGTCGAAACCCGGGGCGTTGAAGGTGATGCGCCGCGCCGCGTAGTAGCCGCCGGCGCAGGAGCCGAAGAATCGCCCGCCGCCATGCACGAAGTCGCGGATGCGAGCGGCTCCGTCGTCGCCGAGCTTGCGGATGTACGGCCGATCCGCGCCGCCCGGCAGCACCATCACCTCGGCATCGTCCAGCACGCCTGCCAGCACGTCGGCGGCTTTGATGCGGCGAACGTCGTGGCCGCGTTCGATGAGCCGCCGCTCGAAGCAGCCGGTGACGAACGGGCCAGCACCTTCGTCGTCGTACAGGTGGACCGGCGTCGTCATCGACCCAATGCCTAGGAACGAAATCGCCGCGAGACCATTAAGAACCGCTGCCGACGGACGTCTTAGGGTCAGAAGCCCATGGCCGCGATGCGCGCCTTTTCAACTTCGGCCGGTGTCGGCTCGGTTGCCGACGTGGCGGCGGGGCATGAGGTGCGGCTGCGTCGCTACGCCGCGTCGATCGTGCACGATGTGCAGCGGGCCGAAGACGTCGTCCAGGACGTGCTGTGCCGGCTCATCGAGCGGCCGACGTCGGCACCAGACGACGCGTCGAGCTTGCGGGCGTGGCTGTTTGCGTCGGTGCGGAACCGGTGCATCGACGTGTTGCGAAAGGAAGGTCGCATGAAGGCCCTGGCCGAACTCGATGACGATGCAGTCGGCTCGCCGACGCCGGCGAGCCTGGCCGAGACGCAGGACGAGGCCGATCGCGCCTTGGCAGCGCTGGACCAGCTGCCGGCGAGTCAACGCGCCTGCCTGCGGCTGCGATTCAGCGGCAACATGAGCTACCGCGAGATCAGCGAAGCCACGGGAAAGAGCGTCAATCACGTCGGCGTGCTGATCCACGAAGGCCTGAAAACGCTGCGGAGTCAACTGATCGGCGACCTGGCCGACGGAGGTGTGCGATGAACGAAAACGAACCCCATCTCAACCCGACAGAACGCGAGGCCATCCAGCGGACGGCCTACGCGCTCGGCGAGCTGTCGCCCGACGAGGCCCGCGACGTCGAGCAACGCCTGGCCGATGACGCGTCGTTGCAGTCGGAAGTCGACGCGACCAAGGCGCTCGCGGACCTGTTGGAGCGCGCGCTCGACGCCGAGGCGACGGACGTGCCGGCCGTGGCGGGGCGAATCGAGCCGGCGTCGTCGTCATCCTCGTCGCGTTTCGGCTGGGGACTGGCGTTGGCGGCCGCGTTGGTGTCGGGCGTTGCGGGACTGCTGTTCGTGACACAGGGTGGCGAGCGCGATCGGTCACCGATCGCGATGAACGAGCCGGAGACGGCGGCCGAACCGGATGATGTTCCGGCGGAGTCTGCGGCCACCGATCGCCCGTTGCCCGAGACAACCGACCCGGTGGACCGCGGGGTCGCCCGATTGGAGACACGCGAAGTCGCAAGTGCGGCCGCGATGATGTTGGACGCGGAGGATGCCCCAATCGTCCGGCACCAGCTCGCGCTGCCACGTCGTGCACGCGCTGACTTTGGGAGCGTGCAGGACGAAACGTCGCGTGCGGCCGCGGCTCTGGCGACGGGCGTCGCGCCTAGGCAGGGTGACGTGTCGAGCGCCGTCCTTGTCAACGCGGTCGAGCACGATTATGTGGCACCGTCTTCGGAGTCGGACCTTCCCGTCGAGGCCAACCTCGCCGTGATGCCGGCCCCTTGGAACCTGAGCAACCAGCTCGTCCAGGTCGCGATTCAGGCCCGGCCGTCGGCGGACGACGAGGCAGTGGTCGCGCGTGACGCGGAGGTGGCCGTCGCGTTCAACCCGGATCGCGTTGCGGCCTTCCGTCGGCTGGATGTCGGGCAGGAGCCGATGGTCCAGGCCGATCAGGACGTGCTCGTCCCGACGCAGGATCTGCTGGCGAATCGGCAGCTGACGGCGTTCTACGAAGTCGTGCCCGCACAAGAGCCCGCGTTCCCGTCGTTGATGCGCGTCCGGCCATCGAAATCAGATGCGTCGCCGGAGACGTTGATGTCGCTCTCGCTGCAATATCGCTCAGCCGATGCGGACGACGAGCGGCAGGTGCGCTGGAAGCTGGACGATGCGGCACGGACGCCGATGTCGGAGTCGGCGGTCTTGTTGCTGCGGCTGGGCCTGCTGCTCAACGATCCGTCGGCCGATGTAGCGAGTTGGCGTCGCCTGCGTGACGACGCTGACGAGCTGCCGACGACGACGACCAAGCCCACGCTGGACGAGTCATTGAACCTGCGGATTCGGCGTCTGATTCAAAACGCCGCAGACGAGGCAGAAGGTCGTTAGCGTGCCCGCAGCGAAGCCGAACGAACTTGTACCGCTGCGGAGCGTCTCGTAAGGTGGATGGGTCCGAGATCGCGACGGTGTCGCGGGTCGGAACCACGCCTGCTCTTTGCCAGACGAGCCGCCGGAAGCCGCTTCGGGCGGCGTTGTCGCGTGATGATCTGAGTCGGGTTTTCCGCAACTTCGCCGCTGTCCGGGCGTGTCACTCGCGGCTCCGTCGGGCCGACGCAACCCTCGCGTCGGCGTCAAGGACGACCGCCTCCAGGAGTCAGACTCGAACAGGGGAAATCAACCATGGCCGACGACACGAACCCGACCCCCCAAGCCACTTCCGACACCGGCCTTCGGTCCGTGATCGACCGGCACGTCAACCGCGAACGCTTTCAGTCGCAGCACTGGGAAGGCTCGTTCTGGGACTATCTCGACCTCGTCCAGCAGGACCCGCGGATCGCCCGCAACGCGTTCCAGAGGACGTACGACATGATCCTGTCGCACGGCTTGGAACAGACGACGTCGTTCAAGGAGCCCGTCACCAAGTACAACTTTTTCGACGACCCCGTCGACGGCGGACAGGACGCGATCTTCGGGCTCGAAGGGCCGCTCATGCAGCTGGTCGACTTCTTCAAGTCGGCCGCGCGGGGTTATGGCACGGAAAAGCGCATCCTCCTCCTGCACGGGCCGGTCGGCTCCAGCAAGTCGACGATTGCGCGTCTCCTCAAGAAGGGCTTGGAGCGGTACAGCCGCACCGACGACGGCAAGCTCTACACGTTCAGCTGGCGCATCCCGGCCCACCTTGTCGGTGGAGAGAAGGGCGATCCCGACGTCATCGAGCCGTGCCCGATGCACGAGGACCCGCTGCTGCTTCTGCCCGACGAGGCCAAGCCTGCGGTGCTCAAAGCGCTCAACGACGCCGCTCCCGACGGCCTGAAGCTTCGGCTGCACGGCGACATCTGCCCCTTCTGCCGCAAGGTCTTCCGCGATCTCGTCGAGCTCTACGACGGCGACTGGCACCGTGTGATGTCCGACCACGTCATCGTGCGGAGGCTCGTGCTCAGCGAGACCGACCGCATCGGCATCGGCACGTTCCAGCCGAAAGACGAGAAGAACCAGGACTCCACCGAGCTCACCGGCGACATCAACTACCGCAAGATCGCCGAGTACGGAAGCGACTCCGACCCGCGGGCCTTCAATTTCGACGGCGAGCTCAACGTCGCCAATCGCGGCATCGTGGAGTTCATCGAAATACTCAAGCTCGACGTCGCCTTCCTCTACGACCTGCTGACCGCGAGCCAGGAACGCGTCATCAAGCCCAAGAAGTTCGCTCAGACCTTCATCGACGAAGTCATCCTCGGCCACACTAACGAGCCGGAGTACAAGCGGCTCCAGGGCAACGAGATGATGGAGGCGTTCCGCGATCGGACCATCAAGATCGACGTGCCGTACAACACGCGGCTGGACGACGAGATCCGCATCTACGAGAAGGACTTCTCGCCCGAGCGCATCCGCGGCATCCACGTCGCCCCGCACACTGTCGAAGTCGCCGCCATGTGGGCGTTGCTCACGCGTTTGGCCGAGCCCAAGAAGGCGGGCATCACCAAGATCCAGAAGCTCAAGCTCTACAACGGCCGCTGCATTCCGGGCTTCACCGAAGAGTCCATCCGCGAGCTTAAGGAAGAGTCGCCGCGTGAAGGCATGACCGGTATCAGCCCGCGGTACATCCAGGACAAGATCAGCAACACGCTTGTCAGCCATCAGGCCCAGCTCGACAACATGATCAACCCGTTCATGGTCATGAACGAGCTGGAGAACGGCCTTTCGCAGCACTCGCTCATCACCGACGAGGAGCTCAAGCAGGAGTACCGCGAGCTGCTCAGCGTCGTGAAGGACGAGTACGAGGACATCATCAAGGGCGAAGTCCAGCGGGCCATCAGTGCCGACGAGGACGCCATCAAACGCCTCGCTGCGAACTACATCGAGAACGTCCGCGCGTACACGCAGCACGAGAAGGTCCGCAACCGCTACACCGGCAAGGACGAGGAGCCCGACGAGCGGCTGATGCGTTCGATCGAGACCAAGATCGACATCCCCGAAAGCCGCAAGGACGACTTCCGCCAGGAGATCATGAACTACATCGGCGCCCTCGCGCTCGACGGCAAGAAGTTCGAGTACAACACCAACAGCCGACTGCTCAAGGCCCTGGAGCTCAAGCTCTTCGAAGATCAGCGGGACACGATCAAGCTCAAGAACCTCGTCAGCAGCGTCGTCGACGACGAGACGCAGCAGAAGATCGACGTCGTGAAGGACCGCCTTATCAAGTACTTCGGCTACAACGACGCCTCGGCGACGGACGTCCTGAACTACGTCGCGAGCATCTTCGCCCGAGGCGATACGAAGGGAGAGGAATAGCGGCGTGACCTACCGGATCAAGATCACGCCACCGGCACTGAAGGATCTTGGACGGCTGACTCCCTCCGTTGCCAGCAGAGTTGTGGATAAGATCGAGCAGCTCAAAGAAGACCTAAGCGGCGACGTCAAGCGTCTAAAGAACCACCAGCCGCGATACCGGTTGCGTGTCGGCGACTGGCGGGGCTTGTTCGACGTCGAGAAAGACGTCGTCTTTGTCTACCGCGTGCTACACCGAAGCTCCTCCTACTAACGAAGGTACCAATCATGACTCTTACCCCCACCATTATCCGTGAGGAAGGACAAGAGAAATTCGTGGTTCTCCCGTGGGACGAGTATCTCCGCGTCCGTGAGGCACTCGAAGACGCCGAGGATGTGAGGCTGATCGAGGAGGCGAAGCGAGAGCACGAGGAGAGCGGCGAACGCTGCTACTCCGCCGAAGAAGTTCGACGCGAGTTGGGCCTCACGCCGGGACAGGCCGACGACTAACCGTTTCGCAATGGTCCTCTCCATCGACAAAGACCACCAGCGCTTCCGCCAGATCGTCAAGGGCAAGATCCGTGACGACCTGCGGAAGTTCATCAGCAAGGGTGAGCTCATCGGCAAGGAGGGCAAGGACCTCATCTCGATCCCCGTCCACCAGGTCGAACTCCCGAACTTCCGCTACGGCGACAACTCGGGCGGCGTGGGGATGGGCGACGGCGAGCCGGGCGACGGCGTCGGGGAGGGCGAAGGCTCCGGCACGCAGGGCGGCGAGGAGGAAGGCCGGCACATCATGGAGGTCGAACTCGGCCTCGACGAACTGGCCGAGATGCTCGGCGAGGAGCTCGAACTCCCCCGGATCGAGCCAAAAGGCCGACACCGCATCAGCACCGAGAAGGACCGCTACCGCGGCATCCGACGCGTCGGCCCGGAAGGCCTGCGGCACTTCAAACGCTCCTACCGCGAAGCCCTCAAGCGTCAGATCATGCTCGGCAGCTACGACGCTCGCCGGCCCGTCATCATACCAGAGAAGGGCGACATCCGTTACCGCTCGTGGAAGGAGACCAAGACGCCGCAGAGCAACGCGCTGGTCGTCTTCATGATGGACGTCAGCGGCTCGATGGGCGAGGAGCAGAAGGAGCTCGTCCGCATCGAGTCGTTCTGGATCGACACCTGGCTACGCAACAACTACGACGGCATCGAGACGCGCTACATCGTCCACGACGTCAACGCCAAGGAAGTCGACAAGCACACCTTCTACCACCTGCGCGAAGACGGCGGCACACGCATCAGCTCCGCGTACCGCACCTGCCTCGGCCTGATCGATCGCGAGTACAACGTCGACGACTGGAACATCTACACGTTCCACTTCTCCGACGGCGACAACTCCAGCGAGGCCGACAATCGCCTGTGCGTCAAGCTCATCGGCGAGGAGATCCTGCCACGCTGCAACCTCTTCGGCTACTGCCAGGTCGCCAGCGCCTATGGCAGCGGCAACTTCATCAACGTCCTGCACGAGCACCTGCCCAACGAAGAGAAGGTCCTGACCAGCCGCGTCAACACCAAGCAGGACATCTACGACAGCATCAAGACGTTCTTCACGCCCGGCCGGTGAACGCCCTCACGACAGGCCGAGCTGCTTGGCCACGTCGTTCCACATCTGATCCGCGTCGAGCTTCATCGCGGCCTTGCGGTCTTTGAGCGTCTGAACGGTCTGCCCACGTCGCTCGCCGTCGTCCGCGAGCTGGCGAACGTGCTCGACAAGTGACGACTCTGGATCCTCTGCCCGCACCATCAGCTCCGGCACGCCGAAGTCGCTCAGTAGTTCGTCATACTTGTGCGACCAGCCCAGCGTCAACGCCGGCACGGCACTCGACAGGGCAGCGACGATCGAATGGAAACGGGACGCGACGATGACATTGGCGCGCCCGATGATCGCCTTAAGCTTGAGCGGCGAGTCCTCCGCGATTGGCTCGCCGCACTGCCCGTCGAGGCGACGCCCGATTTCCGCGGCAATGTCGGCGTCCGGGCCGTGCTGCTCGTGGACGATCAGCCGAACTTCGCTCCCTGCGTCGAGTGCCGCGCGTCCCGCGGCGACGAGTCGGTCCACGTAAATCTCGCTCCACGCCGGACCGCCTTTGTCCAGCATGCGGACATTCGGCACGAGCCCGACAAAGCCGCTCGGCACGACGTCTGCCGCAGCCGCGTGTTCCTGGTCACTTGGCTGCTCGAAGATCGTGATGTCCGGTGCGCGTCGGACGTGCTTCGGAAGGCCGGCACTGCCTATGAGCTTCTCAAGATACGCGTGCGACACCGCGTCGCGGACGTAGATCAGATCCGGCACCGGCAACAGCTTCCGCATCGCCTCGGCGGTCTTGGGTTTCTCGAACGGGCCGAACATCTGCGGCATGAAGACGACCGGCATGCCGCGCTTTTTGTAGAACCGCGCACGTCGGGTAATCGTCACGATGTTCCCGGCCGAGAAGAAGTCACCAAACGCGTAGCCCGACACGTCGACCATGCCGACCGTCGTGTGCCTCGGCAGTGCGTCGTATAGCCGAGCGACCGACGCCGGCAACGCCTTCGACAGCAGGTTCGCCATCGGCAACTGCCACCAGAATGTGCCCGATCGCCCGTTGCTGGTCGGCGGAAACAGCGGCCGAACGCCCAGCGGCACCAACTCGCTCGGTGCCGCGTCGACGCGCGGGTTCATTGCGAACGTGGCGCCGTGCTCACCCAACCGGCGAACGACGGCCTGCATCATGAGCTGCCCGCCCTTGTTCTCCAGCCCGGTTCCGGTGATATCGAGCAGCATGCCAAAAGGCTCTACGAAGTCTGCGAGGTGGACGCAACCGCAACGGCTCCCGGCGTCGCCGGAACGCCCGTCGCCGTGCTCGCCTCACGCGTCGGTTTGACAGCTTCCGTCTGCGGCTGCGGTGCGAGGCCAGGCGCGACGTTGTATCGACGCAGCTCGTCAAGGCTCTTTTTCTGGCTGAACGGCACCAGCCCGTCCGGATCGGGATGGCCAAAGCTGATGAGCATGATGACGCGCTCGTCCGGCTCCAAATCCATCACGCGGCCGATCTCGACTTCGCGCGATCGAACGTCGGGCCAGTTGATGCAGCACGAGCTCACGCCCTGCACTTCGAGCGCGAACTGGAACGCCATCGCGGCAAGGCTGGCGTCGATGTAGATGACGTGACGATCCCGAGCGTCGAAATACGCACGAAGCTTGCCGACCAGCACGACAAGGCCCGGGAAGTTGTCGCTGAAGCCCTTGGTCCCCATCGCAATGCTGCCGATGCGGTGCACGGCCTCGGGCTCGTCGAAGACGCGGAACTCGAACGGCTGGCGGTTGCAGGCGCTCGGCGAGTAGGCCGCGACGCGGATGGCTCGGTCGACGATCGATCGGTCGACGGGACGCTGTTCGTACCAACGGACGCTGCGTCGCCGCTTGGCTAGGGCGAGCATGTCGTCGTACGAAATGCCCAGCGGCCCGAGGTCACGCCGGTAAGGCGCATGTTCGCCGACCTCGACGTTGAGGCTTTTGTGTGCCGAGGCAAAGGCATCCTCAAGGTTGGTTAGCCTCTCGGCAAGGCCCGGCTTGGTCGCTGAGGCCGGGTCGATCGCCTCGAAGTAGCGGTGCAACACATCACCCGACCACGCCGCCAGCAAGCGATCGCCCTCGTCGAGGTCGGCCTGCGTGTCGCAGCGTGCGCGGTCGGCCAGCGCGACGTAGGCGTCGACCGTCTCGCCGATGTAGTCGCCGGCAAAGACCGGACGCCTCGGCCGCATGATCAGGCCCTTTTCGAGCCGATGCGTGTTGCGTCGCAGCGTGTACCGCGGGCCGTCCTCAGCCTCGAGCTCGTCGCGTCCGCGGATCGCGCCGGTGTGGATCATCTGGCCGTACAGCACGCCCGCGTGCTCGCGTCGGAAGTCACCCGACAGCAGCCAGAAGAAACCGGCAAGCCTCGGCGACCGCGCGCACCGCCTTGCCAGGAATGGCCGGAGTTTTTTCAGCGGTCGGAGAAAGCGCGACAGACTCATGGGGACGATCAAGCCTTGGCAGAGTCTAGTGGACCTGCTGGCGACGGAGCCATCGCCGTCAGCAGCAGGATCGGCAGCCGCATCACGCGATGCTGCCGCACGCGGTCAGGAACCAGCATCAGCATCGGCGAGAACGGATCGACGCTGAAGACCCGGCTGGTGATGGCAAGGCCGATCACGTAGACGAGCCCGCTGACCGTCGCTCCGACGAGCATCGTCAGCCACGCCGGCCCGTCCGCCAGCGGGTGCACGGCCAGCCTTCCCGCGGCAAAGGCCACCACGGCCGCGACGCCAGGAACGCCGAGCCGCAAGAAGAGATCCCGCCGCCGTCCGCCAAGCGCTCGGTAGACGACTTCGTACCGGGCCACGTGGACGACCGTCCCGACGCCAGCCAGCAGCCACGCGAGCCCGGCCGCACCACCGGCCCGAATCGCCGGCACGATGCCGATGGCAAACAGCAGAAGCATCGCCAGCTGCGCGTAGGTCGCGTCCCTCGGCCGACCCATCGCCTGCAGCAGACCCGATGGCGCTGCACCGAGCGCGCGACACGCGCCCCAGATCGCCAGCGGCACGACGATCGGTATCGCGCGGTCGAACTGGTCGCCAAAGATGAGGCGGATCAGCGCCGTCGGCTGGACGACCGTCACCACGACGACGCCGATGACCAGCGTCGCCAGCAGCAGGTACGTGCGATGGAACGCGCTTCGGAGTCGCGCGCGTTCGTTCTGCAGTTTGCTGTAGAGCGGAAAGCCGATCGTGTTGGTGACGCGCGCGACCTCCATCGTGAAGAACATCGCGGCCACCGTCGCCATCTGGTAGATGCCGAGTGTCTCGGTGTCGGTCATCCGAACCAGCACAAGGTCGCCGCCGCGGATGAGGGAGAACGATGCGATCGCCGCGACGAAAATCCAGATGCCGAAGCGATGCAGCTCACGCAGCGGCGCCAGCTTGATTCCTGAGAGGTGGGCGGTCCGGTCATCGCTCAGGAACCACGAGATACTGACCTGGAAGGTCGTCGCCGCGATCCTGCCGATGACCAGTGCCCAGGCGGAGGGCTCGATGTACGCGGCGGTGATCGTGACGACGGCTTCGACGGCGTTGCCGCTGGTCTTGATCAGCGTCAGCTTGCCAAAGGCCAGCTGCCGACGAAGTTGGACGTCGACAAGCGCCTGAAGGCCAATGAGGGCTGGTACAACGGCGAGCAATCGAAGCAGCGGCACCACGCCTTCGTCGCCAAAAAACCCACCGGCGAGAGGCGCGGCGAAAAAGAGCAACGCAGCCAGGACGAACCCGCGAATCGCCTGGACGCCCCAGACCGAGCCGAGGTACGGCCGGACGATGCCGGACTTCTGGATTAGCGCCTGCGACAGGCCCGTCTGACTCAGCACGTCCAGCAAACCGAGCACGACCAGCGCAACGCCAAAGCTGCCGATCTCCTCCGGGCCGATCAGTTGAGCGACGATCGGGATCCGCACCGTCGCGACCACGCTCCCGGCGAAACGCCCCATGCCGAGCCAGATCGCACCCTGGCGTGCCCGGCCGCCGAGTGCCCCGACGGTTGTCCCCGACGCCGCATCGGATGACGCTGGAGCGGCGGCAGGAGCGGGATCCACGCCCCCAAGCTAGCACGGACCCACGCTTCCGGTCGCTTTCAGCGTCGACCGATAGCACTTTGAACGGCTTGGTCTCGTAGAATGGAGGTCGTGCCTGCCATCACCGACATCATCTCTTTCCCGCCGGAGCTGAATGCGGCCAAGAAGCAGATCCGGGCCAAGGCCACCGAGATGGGGCTCGACTTCTTCGAGACCATCTTCGAGATGTGCTCCTTCGAGCAGATCAACCAGATCGCCTCCTACGGCGGCTTCCCGCAGCGCTACCCGCACTGGCGGTGGGGCATGGAGTACGAACGCTCGGCCAAGCAGCACCACTATGGCCTGGGTCGCATCTACGAGATGGTCATCAACAACGACCCCTGCTACGCGTACTTGCAGGAATCCAACCCGCTGGTCGACCAGAAGCTCGTCATCGCCCACGTGTACGGGCACAGCGACTTTTTCAAGAGCAACCTCTGGTTCAGCAAGACCGACCGCAAGATGATGGACACGATGGCGAACCACGCCACGCGCGTCCGCCGGCATGTTGAGCAGCAGGGCCTGGCCGCGGTGGAGCAATGGATCGACGTCTGCCTCAGCCTCGAAGACCTGATCGACCCGCACAGCGTCTTCATGAATCGCGGCCCGCTGGAGCACGAGCGACGTCCGAGAAACCGCGCCGAACCCGCCGCCGTCGAGAAGTTCGAGGCCAAGGGGTACATGGACCGGTACATCAACCCGCCCGAAGCCCTCGCCGCCGACGCCGAGAAGCAGGCGGCCGAGGAAGACCGGCTCCGCATCACGCCCGCCAAACCGACGCGAGACGTCCTGCTCTACCTGCTACGCCACGCCGACCTCGAAGACTGGCAGGCCGACATCCTGGGCATCGTGAGGGACGAGTCGTACTACTACGCCCCGCAGGGCATGACCAAGGTCATGAACGAGGGCTGGGCGTCGTACTGGCACACGACGCTGATGACGCAGCACTTCCTGGACCCGTCCGAGGTCATCGACTACGCCGACCACCACAGCGGCACCGTCCACATGCCGCCCGGCGGGTTCAATCCGTACAAGATCGGCCTCGAGCTGTTCCGCGACATCGAGGAGCGCTGGAACAAGGGCCGCTTCGGCAAGGAGTACGACGAGGCCGAAGGCGTCGGCGAGCGTCGTGCATGGAACCGCGAGACCAACGCCGGCCGGGAGAAGATCTTCGAGGTCCGCCGCATCCACAACGACGCGACGTTCATCGACGAGTTCATGACGCCGGACTTCATCGAGAAGCACAAGTTCTACGAGTACGGCCGGCACCCACGCACCGGCCAGATGCAGATCGTCAGCCGCGACCCGCATCGGATCAAGCAGCGGCTGCTCTACCGCCTGACGAACATGGGTCGGCCCTTCATCTACGTCGTCGACGGCAACTACGCCAACCGCGGCGAGTTGTACCTCGCCCACAAGCACGCTGGTCTCGACATTGAGATCAAGTACGCCGTCGCGACGCTGGGCAACCTCGTGAAGCTCTGGGGGCGTCCGTGCCACCTGCAAGCCCAGATCGACGACGAGATGGTCCTCTTCAGCCACGACGGAGAGAACCCGCGCCACCAGGTCATCCACGACGAGATCCCCGAGCCCGCACACGTGGTGACGTGACGCTCGCTTCATCGAAGCGATTTCTCCTGGTGAAGCCGAGTGCAGAGCGCAGCGTCGCACCGGGTCTGGGGACAGTCGCGCAGACCCGGTGCGACGCTTCGCTCTGCACTCGGCTTCGGTGTTGCGAACTGAATCGGGTTGCGTGGACGGAGCGACGTCGCAACAGTCAAGACATGAGCGACAGTCCGAAGATCGAGGTGAAGCCGACGCCTGAAGCCGTCGCGTATGAAGCAGCGGAGAAGGTGGTGCACGCTGCGAAGCTGGCACTCGGAGCGCAGGACACCTTCACCCTCGGACTCGCGGGCGGCTCGACGCCGAAGGCGCTCTACGAACTCCTCGCAAGCGACGACTTCCGAAAGCAGATCGAGTGGAACCGCGTCGAGATCTTCTTCGGCGACGAACGCACCGTCGCGCCCGATCACGACGACAGCAACTACAAGATGGCCAAGGCTGCGCTGCTCGATCACGTGCCGATTCCCGGCGACAACGTCTACCGCATGAAGGGCGAACTGCCCCCCAGCGAGGCGGCCGAGACGTACGACGCGCTCCTCGCCGACCGCTTCGGGACCGCCGCCGACGATGCCGGGATCGATCTCCTGCTCATCGGCATGGGCGACGACGCCCACACGCTCAGCCTCTTCCCGCACACCGAAGCCCTCTCTCTCACCGACCCCGCCGGCCCGCGATGCGTCGCGAACCACGTCGAGAAGCTCGACACCTGGCGCCTGACCATCACCGCCGGCTTCGCCAACCGAAGCCGCGAGGTGCTGGCCCTCGTTACCGGTGATAAGAAGGCCGACGCGCTGACGAGCGTGCTGGAGGGCGAGGACGACCCCAAGACTTACCCGACGCAGCTCATCTCCCCGACGATGGGGCGGTTCGTCATCCTCGCGGACGCAGCTGCTGTTGGGATGAGCGAGTGACCGGGTATCGATTGCGACGACGGTCAGAACGCGAGCCCCGAGCGTGAGCGAGCGGGTCCGGACCCGCTCGCTCACGCTCGGGGCTCGCTAACAGAAGTGAATACCCAACGTCGGACCAGCAGAATCCGAACGCAACCATCTTCCTGCTGTTAGCCAGCACCAACATCAGCTCGTCGGCATCAGCGCATCCGGCGACTGCAGCAGCTGCAGGATCGCATTCAGCCCGCCGACCGCGGTGCCGCCGTCGACGACGCGGTGGTCGCAGGTGAGGCTCAGCGGCAGTAGCTTGCCCACGCCCATCAACCCGCCGCGGACGACGACGCCTTCGCGCGCCCGGCCGACGGCGAGGATCGCCGCCTCGGGGTAGTTCAAAATCGGCGTCGCGAATCGGCCGCCGGGATAGCTGCCGAAGTTGCTGATCGTGAACGTGCTGCCACGAAGCTCGTTGACCGACAGCGAACGACTCCGGCAGCCCGCCGCCAGTTCCGCGACACGCTGGCCCAGCTCCATGACGCCCAACTTCCGCGCGTCCCGCAGCACCGGCACCATCAGCCCGTCGGCCGTGTCGACCGCGATGCCGAGGTGGACGCTCTTGTGCCGCGTGATGTCCGTCATGTCGTCGTTGACGGTGCTGTTGAGACGCGTCAGGTCCTGACCGGCCTCGCCTGCCAACACACGCGCCACGGCCGCACAGACGAACGGCAGCAGCGAGATCTTCGTGCCCGTTGCCGCGACCAGCCGCTTGCGCGCCGCCTCGAGGGCCGTCACATCGGCCTCGTCCATCACCGTGAAGTGGACGGCCCGGTCGACGCTCTCGCGAAGCCGGTCGGCAATCGTCCGACGCAGGCCGCGCAGAGGGACGTGGATGGCGTCGTCCTCGCCGAAGCCGATCGTCGGCCGTGGCTCGGCCTCGGGGGCGGCGGGCTTGCCATTTCCTCGTGCGGCCGGCGTCGACTTCTGAACCGGACGCGGCTTCTGGTTGGTCCGATATCGCTCCGCCGCCGCTTCGACGTCCGCCAACGTCACGCGTCCGCCAACGCCCGTGCCTGCGACGTCCCGCAGGTCCACACCCTTGTCGCGGGCCTGTTTGCGGACGGCTGGGGTCGCCAGCGGCTTGCCCGGATCGCCCGCCGCCGCCTCGGAGAGTGCTCCGACGACACTGCCGGCGTCGCCTTCCTCGGCCGCCTCGGCTTCCTCTTCAGCCGGCTCTTCCTTCGCCTCGGCTTCGGGCGCAGCTTCCGACGCCGCTTCGCCTCCGCCATAGGTCACAAAGGCGGAACCGACGGCGATTTTATCGCCAACCTCGGCTCTGAGTAACTCGATGACGCCGGCCTTGGGTGCCATGACTTCCGTCTGGGCCTTGCCGGTCTCGACCAGTGCAAGCGGCGTGCCTTCCTCGACCTCCGTCCCGGCCTCGACCAGCCATTCGACGACTTCGGCCTCCTCCAGGCCCTCGCCGAGGTCGGGCAGGAGAAAGTCGCTGCCGTCGAAGGTGTTGCCGTGACCAGCCATGGGGGCAGTCTATCGCCAAGATCCGCTTTCCGTTGGACTTGGCGGGGCGATCTGACGACATTGGTCGTATGTGCGGAATCGTCGCCTACGTCGGCCGGAAGATTGCCCAGCCGGTCCTCGTCGAGGGGCTCAAACGCCTCGAGTACCGCGGCTACGACTCCGCAGGCGTGGCCGTGGTCGGTTCGGACGGCTCGCTGCACCTGCGTCGCAGCGTCGGGCGGATCAGCATGCTGGAGGCGGAAATCGACCGTCAGGCCGAGTCCGGATCGACGCTGCCGGAAAACGCCCGCGTCGGCATGGCCCACACCCGCTGGGCCACCCACGGCGCGGCCACGCAGCACAACGCTCACCCGCACACCGACAACCGCGGCCACATCGCGCTCGTCCACAACGGCATCATCGAGAACTACGCCGCCCTCAAGAAGTTCCTGACCGAGAAGGGCCACACGTTCCAGAGCGAGACGGACACCGAAGTCCTCGCCGTCCTCGTCGGGCACGTTTACGACGAGCTCAAGGCTGAGACCGGCGACGCAGCCTCCGGCGGCGACAACTCGCTGCTGCGTCGGGCGCTCCAGGCGGCGCTGGGCGAAATTGACGGCACCTACGGCCTGGCCGCGGTGTGCGGCGACGAGCCGGACACGCTGGTCGTCGCGCGCAAGGGCTCGCCGCTGATCATCGGCGTTGGCACGGACGAGTACGTCGTCGCCAGCGACGCCGCTGCCATCGTCGAACACACGTCGCAGGTCATCTACCTCAACGACAACGAAATGGCGCTGCTCAAGCCGGGCAGCTTCAAGACGTTCACGATCGACGACGTCCCGATCAGTCCGGTCATCGAACAGCTCGAAACGAGCATCACCGAGTACGAACTCGGCGAGTACCCGCACTACATGCTCAAGGAGATCTTCGAGCAGCCGGAAAGCGTGCGCAACTGCCTGCGCGGCCGACTCGACGAACGCGAAGGCCGGATCATCCTCGGCGGCCTGGCGAGCCACGCCCGGCAGATGGCCCGGGCTAAGCGGTTCATCCTCACCGGGCAGGGCACCGCGTGGCACGCCGGACTCGTCGGCGACTACCTCATGGAAGACCTGGCCAAGGTCGTCACCGAGTGCACCTACGCCAGCGAGTTCCGCTATCGCAACCCGCTCGTCGAGGACGACACCGTCGTCGTCGCCATCAGCCAGTCCGGCGAGACGGCCGACACGCTCAGCGCGCTGCGTGAGGCGCAGGTCAAAGGCGCGACAGCGATGGGCATCGTCAACGCCGTCGGCAGCACCATCGCCCGCGAGACCGACTGCGGCGTCTACCTCCACGCCGGTCCCGAGATCGGCGTCGCCAGCACCAAGGCCTTCACGACGCAGTGTGCCGTGCTGACGATGATGAGCCTCTTCCTCGGCCGGCGTCGGTTCATGGGGCAGGACGAGTGTGCGTCGCTCATCAAAGACCTGAACAAGATTCCGGATCAGATGGCCGGCATTCTGGAGCAGAGCGAGTTTGTCCGCACGGTCGCCGACGAGTTCTGCAACCGGGAGAACTGGCTCTTCCTCGGCCGCGGGTACAACTACCCGATCGCGCTGGAGGGCGCGCTGAAGCTGAAGGAAATCAGCTACATCCACGCCGAAGGCATGCCCGCCGCCGAGATGAAGCACGGCCCAATCGCGTTGATCTCTCAGGGCATGCCCGTTGTCTTTATCGCGACGCGCAACAGCCAATACGAGAAGGTCGTCAGTAACATCGAAGAAGTCCGCGCCCGCGGCGGCCGCATCATCGCCGTCGCGACGGAAGGTGACACCAACATCGAGCGCTACAGCGACCACGTCATCCGCGTCCCCGACGTTCCCGAGTGCCTCCAGCCACTCCTGACGGTCGTGCCCTTGCAGCTGCTCGCCTACCACGCCGCCGTCCTCCGCGGCTGCAACGTCGACAAGCCGAGGAACCTGGCAAAAAGCGTGACAGTCGAGTAGTCCGGTCGCCGGTACATCGTTTGCCGGCAAGGGTGAACCGATGATCCACGACACCCGCGTTCGACAGCTCAACGACCAGCCCGTGCGAGACGCGGCCGATAGCAAGTGGGTGCTGTACTGGATGCAGGCAGCACAGCGGACGCGGTGCAACCACGCGTTGGAGTTCGCCATCGAACGGGCGAACGAGTTGGACTTGCCGGTCGTGTGCTGCTTCGGGCTGACGGACGACTACCCGGAGGCCAACGCTCGGCACTACGCGTTCATGCTGCAGGGTCTGCGGGACGTCGACAAGAACCTCAGCGATCGCGGCATCGCCTTCGTCTGCGATAAGGGCTCGCCGAGCGACGTGGCCGTCAAGTGGTCGGAGGACGCGGCGGAGGTGGTCGTGGACATGGGCTACCTACGGCCATGCCGCAAGTGGCGTGACGAGGCGGCGGATGCGATGGGCGTGCGTCTGACGCAGGTCGAGACGGGCGTAGTCGTACCGGTCGAAGAGGTGAGCGACAAGCGCGAGTACGCCGCACGGACGATCCGCACGAAGCTGCACAAGAAGTGGGACGACTACTTCGTCGGGCTCGACGAACGCAAGGTGAAGCACGTGTGCGATGGCCGGCTGGCCTCGGGTGAGTTGGACGTCTCGAAGCCGGAAGAGGTGCTCGAATCGCTCAAAGTCGACCGCGACGTCCCGCCGAGCTCCCACTTCGAAGGCGGCGAGGACGAGGCGAAGCGACGGCTGGACGCATTCCTGAAGGACAAGCTCGACGGCTACGCCGACGGCCGCAACGAACCGTCGGCCGACAAGCACAGCCACATGTCGATGTACCTCCACTTCGGCCAGATCGCGGCGCTCGAAGTCGCACTAGCTGTCAAGCAAACCAAGGCAAACGACGACACCGACAGCTACCTCGAAGAGCTCATCGTCCGACGCGAGCTCGGCAAGAACTATGTCTGGTTCGAGCCCGAGTACGACTCGTACGACGCCTTGGCGGACTGGGCGAAAAAGACCCTCGACGAACACCGCGACGACAACCGGCCAAGCCGCTATACACGCGACGAGCTGGAGCAGGCCGAGACGCACGACCCGTATTGGAACGCCGCGATGCGGCAGCTGCGCAAGACCGGCTTCATGCACAACTACATGCGCATGTACTGGGGCAAGAAGGTGCTCGAGTGGTGCAACACGCCCGAGTACGCCTACGAAACGCTGCTTTACCTCAACAACCGCTGGCTCATCGACGGCCGCGATCCGAACAGCTACTCGAACGTCGCCTGGGTCTTTGGCCTGCATGATCGGCCTTGGACGGAGCGCAGCATCTTCGGCAAGATCCGCTACATGAACGACAAGGGGCTCGAACGCAAGTTCGACATGCAGGCGTACATCCGGCAGGTCGACGCACTCGACGGCTAGCGGCCTTTCGCCGGTTATGGCATACTTTCGCCATATGGCGACGAGCGACAAGCGTGCGACGGCAGCCCTGGATGCCTTTGAGATCGAGGTGCCGTCGTGGGGCTTTGCCGACACCGGCACGCGGTTCGGCAAGTTCCCCCAGGCCGCCGCCGCATTCACGACGGCGGAGAAGTTCGAAGACGCCGGCACGGTCCACCAGCTGACCGGCTGCTGCCCGAAGGTCGCCGTCCACGTCCTGTGGGACTTCGACACGGACGCCCCCGCACCCGACGCCGCGGCGCAAGCCTCGGATCTCGCGAAGTCCCACGGCGTTCAGATCGGCTCGATCAACCCCAACATCTTCCAAGACGCCATCTACAAGACCGGCTCCTTCTGCAGCCACGACCCGGCCGCGCGGAAGGCCGCGATGGACCACACGCTCCACAGCATCTTGCTCATGCAGCACGCCGGCAGCGACGCGCTGTCGATGTGGCTCGCCGACGGCACGAACTACCCCGGCCAGGACAATCTCCGCACGCGCAAGCAACGGCTCCAAGACGCCTTCGCACAGATCCACGATGCCATGCCCGACGGCAGCCGGCTGCTCATCGAGTACAAGCCGTTCGAGCCCGCGTTCTACCACACCGACATCGCCGACTGGGGCATGGCCGACGCGTTCTGCCGTCGTGCGGGCGACAAGGCGAAGGTCCTCGTCGACACCGGCCACCACCTGCCCGGCTGCAACGTCGAGCACATCGTCGCATTCCTCCTCGACGAGGGCCGGCTTGGCGGATTTCACTTCAACGACCGCAAGTACGCTGACGACGACCTGACCATCGGCAGCATCGATCCCTACGCGGTCTTCCGCATCTTCAACGCCATCGAACAGCACGGCCACGACACCGGAAGCCGGCCCGACATCGCGTACACGATCGACCAGAGCCACAACGTTAAGCCCAAGCTCGAGGCCACCGTTCAAACCGTCTGCGAGGCCCAGAAGCAGGTCGCCAAGGCAGCGCTGGTCGAGCGCGACGAACTCGCCGCGTGTCAGCAGTCGGGCGACATCGTCGGGGCCGAACTCTGCCTGAAACGAGCGTTCGAAGCCGACGTCACACCTGTTTTGAAAGCGTGGCGAGAGGCGCGTCGGCTGCCCGCCGATCCGCTGGCGGAGCTGCGCAAGAGCAGTGTCATTGCCGATCTTGGAGCACGTCGCGGCCTGGGACGTGGTGGGGCGTCGGGTTACGCGTGACGGGTCAAGGTTGTCGCACTTTTGGCGTTCGCGTTCCGCGGAGCGAGTCGTAGCGTTGCTGCTGCTGCATGCTGATTGGTTGCCCGAGCGAAGTCCCCACCGCCGAATGCCGCGTCGCTGTCACGCCGGGCTCCGCTGCCGCGCTGAAGAAGACGGGGCACGATGTCATCGTCGAACGCGGGGCTGGCGACCGTGCAGGCTTCACGGCCGGTGACTACGAGGAAGCCGGCGTCGAACTCGTCGACCATCGCGAGGCCGTTTTCGAGCGGGCAGACATCGTCTTCCAGGTCAGAACGCCCGGAGCCAGAGGCGGCGACGACGCAAGCCACTACCGCGACGGCCAAATCGTCGTCGGGCTCGCCGAGCCGCTGATGAGCCACGACGCGACGCGGGCCATCGCCGATCGCAAGGCGAAGCTCGTCGCGATGGAACTCCTGCCGCGGACGACCAAGGCACAATCAATGGACGTCCTGTCGAGCCAGGCCAACCTCGCCGGCTACCAGGCTGTCATGCAGGCGGCCGACCTCTTGCCGCGGGCGTTTCCGATGATGATGACCGCCGCCGGCACCGTGCAGCCGGCCAAGGTGCTCGTCATCGGCGCGGGCGTCGCGGGGCTCCAAGCCATCGCGACGGCCAAGCGACTCGGCGCTGTCACCAGCGGCTACGACGTCCGCGCTGCTACCAAGGAACAGGTCCAGAGTCTCGGTGCCAAGTTCGTCGAGCTCGAAGGCGTCTCCGCCGAAGGCACCGGCGGCTACGCGGCGGAGCAGTCCGACGAGCAGAAAGCCAAGCAGGCCGAGCTGCTCGCCAAGGTCGTCGCCGAGTCCGACGTCGTCATCACGACGGCCGCGATTCCTGGGAGAACCTCGCCGATCCTCGTCACCGCGGCGATGGTCGAACAGATGCGTCCCGGCAGCGTCGTCGTCGACCTCGCCGCCGAACGCGGCGGCAACTGCGAAGCGACCGTCGCCGACGACACCACCGACGTCCGCGGCGTGACCATCGTCGGCGACACGCACCTTGTCAGTCGTGTCGCCTTCCACGCCAGCCAGCTCTACGCCAACAACCTCGTCAACCTGCTCAAGCACCTGACCAAGGACGACGCGGTCACCCTCGACCCCGAAGACGAAATCGCCGCCGGCGTCCTCGTCACCAGCGACGGCCAGGTCGTCCACGAGCAAGTGAAACAAGCCATGGAAGGAGCCGCCTGATGTTCGTGCTCGCCCAGGTCGCCATGACCGGCCCGACGTTCGCGCTGCTGCTGACGATCTTCGTCCTGTCGATCTACCTCGGCGTGGAGATCATCACCAAGGTCCCGCCGACGCTGCACACGCCGCTGATGAGCGGCAGCAACGCAATCAGCGGCATCACCATCGTCGGTGCGCTTGTCCTCGCCCAGCCGGGTGCCGGCTTCTGGCCCAACGCGCTGGCGTTCCTCGCGATCGTCTTCGCCACCGCCAACGTCGTCGGCGGCTACGCCGTCACGCACCGCATGCTCAAGATGTTCAAGAAAAAGGGGTAGAAACGCACAGTGACCATCGCCTGGGACATCCTGCTCTACCTGCTCTGTGCCGTCGGCTTCATCGTCGGCATCAAGGGGCTCACGCACCCGCGGTCGGCCGTTCGGGGCAACCTGTCGTCAGCGTCGGCGATGCTGCTGGCGATCGTCGTCACGCTGTTCGTCATTCGCGGCGGGCACAACTGGTTCGTGATCGTCCCCGGCATCCTCATCGGCGGGGCGGCCGGTGCGGTGATGGCGACGCGTGTCCAGATGACCGCCATGCCGCAGATGGTCGCGGCGTTCAACGGCTTCGGCGGCGTGGCCAGCGTCTTCGTCGCAGGCGCCGCCGTCATCGGGCTCGATGCGGTCTACTCCGGAGCGGCGGAGGCGGCAGCGGATTTTGGCGTGGAGTTTGATCCGGCCCTTCCTTGGATCCAAGGCATCGCCATCGCCCTCACTGGACTCATCGGCGGCGTGACGTTCAGCGGCAGCGGCATCGCCTACGGCAAGCTCGACGAGTGGAAGATCTTCTGGAAAGACACCAGCCTTCCCGCAAACCAGCTCATCAACGCAGGCCTGCTCGTCGCGGCGCTGGTCGTCGGATCGCTCGTCACGCTCGTGCCGAGCCTGGCCGTCGTGTGGTACGCGCTGCTGGTCGTCATCGCGCTGGCGCTTGGCCTGACGCTGGTCCTGCCGATCGGCGGGGCGGACATGCCGGTCGTCATCGCGCTGCTCAACAGCTACTCCGGCCTGGCCGCGGCGAAGAGCGGGTTCGTCATCGGCAACACGGTCCTCATCGTCAGCGGCAGCCTCGTCGGCGCAAGCGGCCTGATCCTGACGGCCATCATGTGTCGGGCGATGAACCGCTCGCTCACCAACGTCCTCTTCGGCAAGATCGACGCCAGCGGAGCCAAAGCCGACGCCGACGAGGTCTACGGCGGACGCGTCAAGAGCACCAGTGCCGAAGAGGTCGCGATGCTCCTCGACGATGCCGATCGCGTCGTCATCGTCCCCGGCTACGGCATGGCCGTCAGCCAGGCCCAGCACGCCGTGCGCGACCTGTACAAGGAGCTTTCCGACCGCGGCAAGACGGTCGAGTTCGCCGTCCACCCCGTCGCGGGCCGCATGCCGGGGCACATGAACGTGCTGCTGGCGGAGGTCGACATTCCCTACGACCGCCTGCTCGACGACACGCAGACCAACAGCACGATCGAGACGGCCGACGTGGCCATCGTGCTGGGCGCGAACGACGTGGTGAACCCCGACGCCCGCGAGAACCCGCAGTCACCCATCGCCGGCATGCCGATCATCGACGTCGACAAGGCCCGCACGGTCATCGTCATCAAGCGGTCGCTCTCCCCGGGTTTCGCCGGCATTCCCAACCCACTTTTCGCCGCCGACAACACGCTGATGTTCTTCGGCGACGGCAAAAAGGCGGTCGTCGACATGGTGGCCGAGGTCAAGGACCTCTGATCTCAACCACGGAACCCCTCGTCCCCTCCGTCATCCCGAGCAAGCGAAGCGAGTCGAGGGACCTCGCCTGGTCACCGCAGAGCAAGGCGAGGTCCCTCGGCTCCGCTGACGCTCCGCTCGGGATGACGGACTTTGCGAGTCGCAACTCGCCCAAGCAGCGAACGCCGCCTCCGTTCTTTCAAACCTGACCGAAAGCTCAGGCCCGGCTCATAATGTGGGCCGTGACCGATGTGCCCAGCGACGCGCAGCTCGATTACCCACGCCCGCATCGCCAGCCGGTGGACAGCCGCGTGCACCCCATCTCGCCCAAGACGCAGGCGGTGGGCATGTGGCTGTTTCTCCTGAGCCTGGCGCTGCTTTTCGCCAGCAGCCTGCTGATCTACGTCATCATCCGCATGCAGATGCGCGGCGAGGCCCCGATCGGCGCCTTCCGCGAAGCGATGAGCGACTGGAAGCTCTACTCGTCGACGGTCGTGGTCCTCGCTGCCAGCTTCGCGATCCACCGAGCCTTGCGGGCCGTGCAGCGGGAGCGGATCGGCAAGTTCCGCACGTGGCTGTGGATCACGAACATCCTGGCGACGCTCTTCGTGGTCGTGCAAACGCCGGCCATGATCGACCTGCTCAGCCAAGACACCGCCACGGCCGACACGTCTCAGCTTCGCCCGGTCATCAGCCCCCTCGACCCCGACGCCGGCGCCACCGTCGGCCCACGCGACATCCTCCCCCAGGCCCGCGAAACCCGCCTCTACGGCATCCTCTTCTTCTTCGTCCTCATCCACGCCCTCCACGTCCTGGGCGGCATGGTCTACCTGGCCGTCGTGACGATCAAGGCCCACAAGGGCTGGTACGACCACGAACACTTCGTCGGCGTCCGCCACGCGGCGCTGTACTGGCACTTCCTGGATGTCGTGTGGCTGATGATGTTCGGGACGTTTCTGGCAATGGGTTGATGCTTGCTTACTCAGGCCCGTTCGTCCTCACCGTAGAAGATGTATCCACTGTAACGCCAGACGACTCCCGCGTACTTGTAACTCGCACACTCCGGCTCGCTTGTCACATCTTCGCACTCTTCAATGATGAGCGACGCGGGCCTGAGGACTCTGCCTTCGACTTCAGCGATTCGCGATAACGTCTTTTCCGGGTCTTCTTCCATGACGAGATAGCTTGTGTACGCGGCCTCAAATGCTGGGTCGATCGTCTCGCCTTTGATGAGCACATTGAAGCACTTGAGTCCTTCGGCTGGCTGGCCACGCAATCGGCAAAGAAGCTCATTTGCCTCAAAATCGGAAGTGTTTAAACGCACAAGAGCTAGCGCTTCGGTCTGTGCACGATCGACTTGACCAAGTCCGGCAAGCGATTCAATTCGCGACCGTTGGGTGAGCGATGCCATTCCTGGATCGATGTCATCAGAGGTCAACAGCAATGCTTCTTCGGACGCCGCAAGCGCTTCCTCCAATTGGCCAAGATGGCGCAATGCGTCTGACCGATACGTCAGCCATGCAAACAGTTCCGGCTCAAACGTCGGCCGCTCGTCGAGCAACAGCAGCGAGGCTTTGAAGTCACCCCGTCTTGCCTCGACGATCGCTTTATTGAGTTTGGCAGAGGAGGCCTCTCCGCCATGTTGAGTCTCCGAGTCGAACGCGGCGATCGCCTCGTCATAACGATCCACATCCGAGAGCAACGTCCCCAGCCAATGCCAGATCGACGTTGCGGCTGGAGCCCTTTCCGCGCCGTTCTGCAGAGTGGCGATCGCTTCGTCGGTTCGGCCCAACGCCGCGAGCGCACGCCCGCGTAGCTCGAAGTTCGCGGAATAGCGCCGCGCTTCCAGCTCGTCAGCGATTTCGAGAACGCGGTCGTAATTGCCGTCCTCGAGCTCCGCGAACCCCTCGTCTGCAAGGCGTTGTGTCTCTTCGCGATCCATGTGATTTCCAGCGGACCTTTCTGAGGTCGTGCTTCAGCACGACGTTCGATGCGGGATTCGTCGTGCTGAAGCTCTGGTGCCACCGCATCCTTGCGGTGGTCGGTGTAACGCACTGCAAGAATGCAGTGGCGCCGGATGCCACGGATAATCCGAACACGCACTAGCGCTACTCGGACGGTTAACGGTGAGCGAAGCGAGCCTTCGTCAGTTCGTCCAGAAACGCGCCGCGAGTTGGGTGGACGACTTCGGTGCCAGCGGCACGTGACCAGAGTGCCAGCGCGCTGCGCCCCGGCGGCCGGCGGGGCGGAGATGTGGTGTTTTGGCTCGGTGTCGCGGGCGGACGCCCGACGGGCTTGCGTGCTTGGTCGTAGTACGGACGCCGGCGGGGTGTTTGGGGGTGGTTCTTGGGATGTAGCCGGGAGATCGTCGGGACCGCGAGCGTACTCGGCGGCGACCAACTGGCTGGGCGGCGCACCGCGTGGTGCGCGCTCCACGTGGGCCATTTTGCGGTCAGTCGCCGAGGTTGAAATCGATGCCCTGGGCGAGCGGGAGGTCGGTGCCGTAGTTGATGGTGTTGGTGGCTCGTCGCATGTAGGCCTTCCAGCTATCGGAGCCGGACTCGCGTCCGCCGCCGGTCTCCTTCTCGCCGCCGAACGCGCCGCCGATCTCGGCGCCGCTGGTGCCGATGTTGACGTTGGCGATCCCGCAATCGCTGCCGGCGGGGCTGAGGAACCGCTCGGCCTCGCGGACGTCGCCAGTAAAGATGGCGCTGCTCAAGCCCTGCGGGACGCCGTTGTGGATCGCCATGGCGTCGGCCAAGTCGTTGTAGGGCAGGACGTAGAGGATGGGGGCGAAGGTCTCGCGTTGGACGAAGTCGTGGTGTCCGGGGTGGTCCGTTCCGGAGCTCGCTTCCTGGCGGTCGCGGCTAAACGTGACGAGCGCGGGGTGCGCGTAGGTGCCACCTTCGACACCCGTCGCGCGGTCGCCACCGGTGACGTTGGCACCTGCGGACCGCGCGTCTTCAAGGGTTTTTTGCATCGACTCGAACGCCTGATCGTCGATGAGCGGGCCCATGAGTGTGCCGGTTTCGCGTGGGTCGCCGATCTTGATTTGGCCGAGGATGGGTTCGAGCTTGGCGAGCAGCTGGTCCTGCACGGACTCATGGACGATGAGCCGGCGGAGCGTGGTGCAGCGTTGGCCGGCGGTGCCGAACGCGCTGAAGGTGATGGCCCGCACGCACAGCTCCAGGTCGGCGGTCGGCGTGACGATCATGGCGTTGTTGCCGCCGAGTTCGAGCAGGCAGCGACCCAATCGGCCTGCGACGACCTGGTTGACCTCCTTGCCCATCCGCGTGCTGCCGGTGGCTGAAATCAAAGGAAAACGCTCGTCTTTGGCCATCGCCTCGCCGACGTCGCGTCCGCCGATGACGACGGAACTGATGGCCGGCGGGACGTCGAGGTCGCTGCTCTCGGCGATGACGTCCTGCACGATCTTCTGGCAGGCGAGGGCGCAGAGCGGGGTCTTCTCGCTCGGCTTCCAGACGACCGGGTCGCCGCAGACGAAGGCGAGCATCGCATTCCACGCCCACACGGCCACGGGGAAGTTGAAGGCACTGATGACACCCACCGGGCCGAGCGGGTGCCACTGTTCCATCATGCGGTGCTCGAAGCGCTCGGTGGCGATGGTCTTGCCGTAGAGCATGCGGCTTTGACCGACGGCGAAGTCGCAGATGTCGATCATCTCCTGCACCTCGCCCTCGGCTTCGGCGACGATCTTGCCGGCTTCGAGGGTGACGACCTTGCCGAGGTCGGCCTTGTAGTCGCGAAGCTTGTTGCCGATGCGACGGACGAACTCGCCGCGGACGGGTGGGGGGACGGTTCGCCACTGGTGGAACGCACCCGCGGCTTGCGCCGCGGCGTGGGAGACGTCGTCGGGCGTGGCCTGCTTGAACTCGGCGAGGGTGCTGCCGTCGATGGGCGTGCGTGCGGTCAAGACAGAACCGCCGCCGTCACGTCGGTCGGAACCGATCGCGACGGCGGCGGGATGATCGAGGCCTAGGGCGGCGGGCAGGGAGATTGCCATGCCGCCAGTCTACCGCCGACGCCGGAGCAAGCCGAGGCTGGCGATGCCGACGAGTCCGGCCGTTGCAGGCTCGGGAATCACGGTGATCTCGAAGAAGGCGTTGGTGCCATTGTCGAGACGCGTGGTGTAGAAGCCCGCGCCGCCAGCCGTCGGGACGAGCCCGGTGAGGATGTCGGTCCCGGCAACGGAGGCCGAGAGCTCGGTGTCGCTCAGCACGGAGATGAGCGTGCCCGACGGATCGGACGGATTGAACCGCAGGATCGAGTCGCTGACGTTCTCGTAGAAGTAAACGAACCCGTCGCCGCCCGTGACGAAGCCGGCTGAAAAGTTGATCGACGCGTTGCCCGTGACGGCCTCGATGTCGGTCGGCGAGAGGGCTTCGGTCGCACTGCCGAGCGGGTCGGACGCGGTCAGATCGAGCCTGAAGACGCGATCGAGCGTGCCGTTGCCGTGGAAGAAGTCGGTGCCGGCGATCGTGAAGCCGTCGACATCGGCCGCGTCGTCAAGGCTGGCGGGATCGAGCGGGTCGTCGACGAAGTTGGCGATCGGGCTTGCCTCGAAGTCGGCCTGGGTGGCGAAATCGGCGATGTCGCCCGACGTGCCGTCGGTGATGAGCAGGCCGTCGCTGCGCGATTCGAAGAAGAGCAGCTGTCCCGACGGCAGGATCGCCTGCCCGAGGCCGAGGCTCGCGCCGCTCTCGCCGGTGAAGGCAGCGATCTGCGTCTCGGTCAGGACGGGCGTGATGCCGGTGGTGGGGTTGAACCGGAAGACGCCGTCGTTGAGGGCGTCGCCGAAGAAGAGGCCCTGGGAATCGCTCGGGATGGAGCCCGGGATTTCGAAGCCGCCCTCGTCAATGCCGGCCGCGAGGAAGTCGATGAAGTCGGCGTCCACATCGAAGGTCTGGCCTGGTTGGCCAGACGAGATCAAGCCATTCGCGGACGCGTTCTGGGTGACAAAGGCAACGGTCTCGCCCTCGAAGAATCCGACTCCGCCTATGCGCTGGAGCTCACGCGGGCCGTTAGGAAAGACGGTGACGGCCAGCGTGCCACCGGCCGCGTCGACGCGGTCAAAGCGCCCCTCAACCCCGAAGATCTGGGCGGAAGCATTCGGAGCAGCGGCGGTCGCGATAGCGGAGATTGAGAGAAACAGGGTGGAATGACGAGTCTGAGGCATTTTCTGTGTGTTGCAAAGAGATAAGGCTCTAGCGTGTCGCGTGACTGCGACGCCGTCTCAACTTAGAGCTGCCCCCACGCATCGACAACGCCGAAACTGCGGGTTTCACGCGAGTTGTGTGGCTGGCTTCACCCTCGTGGAGCTGCTGGTCGTCATCGGCATCATCGCGCTGCTCATCGGCGTGCTGCTGCCGACGCTCGCGTCGGCACGGCGGTCGAGCCTGGTCGTCATCTGCCAGAGCAACCTGCGACAGCTCGCGACGGGAACACAGATGTACGTCGACGACAACGCAGGCCTTTTGCCGGTTTACCTGCCGCATTTGCCGGACTCGGTTTCGAACCTGATAAGCAGCCCGATCAAGACGTATCGCATCGCCTACGCCGACGCGACCGCTGGGGAGACCGCGACCGACGTCCGGCCCGCGAATCACGGCATCCTGTTCGCCAACGGCTACCTCGAAGCCCCTGGCATCTTCTACTGCCCCGAGCAACGGGCGGAGCTGTGGCAGGAGTCGTTCTACCCAGGCCCGTGGTTCTCCGAAGGCACGTCGGGCGTGATCGCCAGCGACAACGGCAACGACGAGGCACCGGGCACGGTGTTCCTCGTGCGGTCGAGCTACCTGTACCAGCCCATCCCGCTCAGCTACTCGTCGCCCGGCTTTGCGGCCTCGTTCCGACGGTTCGAGAAGATGGTCCAGATGCGGCCGGTTGAGGAGATTCCGACGAACAACTTCGAGCCCTTCCTCGACACACCGCCGCTCTTCATGGACCTGTTGATCGGCAGCGCGAACCCGACCGTCGCGCACGACAACGACACCAGCTGGAACATCGCCTTGACCGACGGTTCCGTCCGCAAGTTCGTCAACGCAGACGTCGCGGTCGAGCACAAGAACCTCGACACGCTCTCCTGGCCTGCCTTCGGGCTCTACTTCAAACGCATTCTCGAGCAGGATTGACGCCTGCAGAACAGCTCACTGGCAGCACGGCCCGTCGAGGATTTCGAAGACGTCCAGCGTCGACAGGTCCGCGATCCGCGGGTGCCAAGAAGGCGAGCTGGACCACATGCGTGACCGTGAGAGCGACTCCACGTGGCCGTCGAGGAAGACGGCATTAACACCTTTCACATCGCGACTGCCGCCGATACTGCCTGCGGCGATGTCGGCGTCCCAGAGCGATCGGTCCGGGCGATTCCGGGCGTGGCGAAACGCGCCGAAGCTGCTGTGGCCAGTCGAGACGTTGACGCCGTACACGCGGGTGTCGTTGACGCCTTCGGTGTAGATGCGGAGCGTTCGGCCGTCTTCGGTCAGGACGAACGGCTGCTCGCCTTCCTGACCGCCGGGGGCTTTGTCAGCGTGAAGGATCAGATCGGCCGGCGAGATCTCCGGGCTCGCGACGGTCGGCTTGTGATCCCACGGCTCCATCGCGATGAAGCTGTTGATGCCGTAGGAAAAGTGGGCGTTCGGCACGTCACCACGTGGCTCGGCTGGACACCAGAGCACGTCGTGCGGCCCAGTCGTGTTGCGGTTCTCGTACGCCGTCTGACGATCGGTCGATTCGTCGATGTAGGGCGTGAGCTGCCAGATCCACTTGTACCGCTTGAGCAGTGTGCGATCGGTGTCGGTGAACGTGCCGAAGTCCTCGGCATAGAGCGACTGCGCGGCGTAGATCTGCCGGAGGTTGTTTCGGCAAACGACGTCAATCCCACTGCTCCGCGCGGTGCTCAGGACAGGCAGCAGAATGCCGACGAGCAGGGCGATGATGCCGATGACGACGAGCAGCTCGACGAGCGTGAATGCGGACCTTCTCTGACGCATCTTCGGAACCTCCAGCTCCTCAGGATCGTCGCCCTTTGCGTTTTGTCAAGAATTTTCCGCATCTGCCTGACGCACCGCGTCGACGAAGGCGGACATCTTCTCGAACGACTTGCGGCCATCGTCATCCTCGACGCCGCTGCTGACGTCGACCGCGAACGGGCGAAAGCGGCGGACGATCTTGCCGACGTTGTCTGGCATCAAACCGCCGGCGAGTGTTAGTCTGGCGATCTGATCGGCACTGAGACCCGCAACGGCGTCCCATTCGGCCTCGACGCCTTGGCCACCACCGCCGGCGGCGTCGACGTGCAGGCCAGCGAGATTCCGGGGCGGCTTGCTGGTCCATCGCTCGACCGCATCGACGAGCGCTCCGTCAGCAGGGAGGACCTTCGTAGCACGCTTGGTCGTCGCCTGCCGGACGAGGTCGGCGGTCTCCTTGCCATGGAACTGCACGACGTCCACCGGCACCGCTGCGAGCAACTGCCGCAGAATGAATGGCGGCGGGTCGACCATCACGCCGACCGCCGTCGTGAACGCGGGCAAGGCCTTCACAATCTCGATGGCGGCCTCTGCTTCGACGAGCCGTTTGGCACCGGGTGCGTAGAGGATGATTCCAACGGAATCCGCGCCGGCATCGACGGCGAGCCTTGCATCCTCGGGATGCCGGACGCCGCAGATTTTGACGCGGGTCCGCCTCACGCGGGCAGCTTGGAGAGGTCGTCGCGGATCGTCTGTACCAGCGGGCCGATGGTCGCGTCGCCGAAGTCGAACTTGATTTCAGCCGCCTCAAAGAGGTCGGGCAGCGATCGCGTCCCGCCGTAGCCGAGGGCACGTCGGTAGGCAGCGATCGCTTTCTCGGTGTCCTGCTTCGAGTTGTTGTAGATCTGCAGGGCTCCGAGCTGCGCGATGCCGTATTCGATGTAGTAGAACGGCACGTGGAACAGGTGGAGCTGCCGCTGCCACATGGCGTCGCGGGCGGCTTCGATGCCGGTCCAGTCGAGGTCGTGGTGGAAGCGCGCAAGCAGGCCGTTCCACTGGGCCGTTCGCTCGTCGCGGCTGTGGCCGGGGTTGGTGTAGAGCCAGTGCTGGAACTGATCGATGATCGCGATCCATGTGAGGATGGCTGCGCCTTCGAGCTGATGCCGTCTTGCGCGGTCGGCGTCGTTGGGCTTGTCGAAGTAGTCGCCCATGTGCGGCAGGGCGAGCAGTTCCATGCTCATGCTGGCGACTTCGCAGAACTCCATCGGCGCGTGCTTCACGAAGCTCAGCGGCTCGTCCCGAACGGCCAGCGTGTGGAACGCGTGGCCGCCCTCGTGGAGAAGCGTCTCGACGTCGCGCTGCAGGCCGGCGGCGTTCATGAAGATGAACGGGATGCCGGTCTCTTCGAGGTTGCACTGGTAGCCGCCCGGCTGCTTGCCCGGCCGGCTGCCGAGGTCGAGGTTGCCGGCGGTGCGGAGCTCGTCGAAGTCGCTTGCGAGGTCGGGCGACATCTTTCGGAAGACGTCGGACGTGGTCTGCACGAACGCGTCGATGTTCTCCTCGTCGAACGGCTTGAGCGGCCCGCGACCCTTGAGGTCGACTGCCAAATCCCACGGGCGGAGGTTGTCGATGCCCAGTGCCTGCTTGCGCTCGTCATCCAACTCGCGGACCAACGGCACAACGTGCTTCTCGACGGCGGCGGCAAAGGCGTCGCAGTCGGCCGGCGTGTAGTCGAATCGCTTGAGTCGCTTGAACTGGTAGTCGCGGTAGTTGTCGAAGCCGGCGTTCTGGGCGATCTGCTGACGCAGCGGTAGCACTTTGTCGAACAGGTCGTCGATCGCTTCGCGATCGGCGAGACGCCTGTCGGTCGACGCCTTCCATGCGCGGTGACGCAGGTCGCGATCGGTTTCCTCCTGGAACCGAGCCATCTGCTGCATCGTGTAGTCGCGGCCGTCGAAGGTGACGGTCATCTCGCCGCTGACTTCGTCGTACTTTGTGACGACCTTGGTGACCTCGGTCTCCAGCGGCACGTTCTCCTCACGGAACAGCTCGACGTCGGCCGCCCAGTGCTGTTTGAGGATGTCGTACTTCGGCCCGGTCAGCCCGTCCTTGTGGGGCGAGTCGAGGAACTTTTTCTGCAGCGCGAACATCGCCGGCTTGAGCTTGGGCTCGACGTTCTCGACGAAATCGAGGTAAGCCGACTTGATCGGGTCGTCGTTGGTAAAGCAGCTCTTATCGATGTAGCGACGGCTGCCGTACTCGTCGATGACGCTGCTGAACTCGGAGAGATCGATCAGCCAGTTCTCCAGGTCGTCGCTCGACGCCGGATCGCGGTCCATCAGCTTCTGGACGAATGGCTCGATCTTGTCCCACGAGTCCGGCACGAAATCGGACGGAAGGAACTTGCGTGACTGGGCTGCCTTGGCGACGGCAGAGGGCACGGCCTTGGGATCGGGTGGAGTGGGCTGGCTCATTCCCGACGGTAGCACGGATAATCGGCTTGTTTCCTCAACGAACGACGCAGCAGCTTCGGCGTACCATCCCGCCTATGCCGACGGCGGTCGCCGAGCCCGAGACCCACGCATCGAACGAGATCGTCCTCCCTCCGCGCGAGGAGCCGGCCGGCAATCCGATCGCGCCGCCACCACCGGCGACGTGGGTGGACCGCGTCGAGGCGTACCTCAGCCGGCTCAGCACGCGCGACAACTTCTGGCACCGCATCTTCAGCCTGCTCTTTCTGCCGCTGGCCTTCTGGAGTGGCATCCGCATGCGACGCGAAGGCAGCAGCGTCAGCGAGGACGAGACGAGCAGCTTCGCGGCCGTGCTGCCGTTCAAGAAATTCAACAAGAACTGGTACAACGCCATGGCCGGAGCGAGCCTGCTCGCCAACACCGAGATCGCCGCCGGCATGTACGTCTTTGGCGAAGCCGGCGGCGACTACACGGTCGTCTGCAAGAACCTCAACTACACGTTCCTGCGCCCGTGCCTGGGTCCGGCCGTGTACCGCATGACGCCGCGCGACGACCTCAAGGCCCAGATCGCGACGGGCAACGAGTTCAACACGAGCCTCGACGTTGACGTCCGTCAGCTCTCCATGAAAGCCGGCGACCGCGAAAAGCGCGTCGGCCGGGCGGAGATCACGTTCCACGTCACGCCCAAGCGTCAGGCCAAGCAGCGAAAGACCAAGCTCAAAGAGCGGGACAAGCGGAAGAAGGCGCTCGACGCGGCGTAGTTCGCGTGTTTTCAAGAGCCGCATCGATTCGGCATCTGCGGCGCCAGCGGATTACGCTCATCGCATGACGCTGTTTCGGTCGCTCTTGGCAGTTCTGGTCGTCTGGTTGGTCACGACCCAGCTTGGCTGCTCGTCGGGCAGTCCTTCGCCGACGGCATCGAAGCCTCTTTCGTCGGATTCCGATCGCCTCGCCGAAGCGCAGCAGATCGCCGCGGGGCTGCGTGAGATCGAACAGAAGAACTACAACGCCGCGATCAAACTGCTTGAGCCGCTGGTCGACGAGGGCACGGACGTCGCCATCGCCTACCGGGCACTGCGGATCGCCAAGATCGAGCAGCTGTTGGCAGGCCGAGACGACTCGGAGTCCGCCCGAATGGTGGCGGAGGATGCGACCATGTCGATCATCGCCAAGGGCCGAAAGGTCTTGCCGAAAGACATGAGCCTTCTGCTCGACGACATTCAGTTCCACGCGGAACGCGACCTCTGGGACGTCACCGAAGCCCGCATTTTTGAGGCGATCGCGCTCGATCCGAGCGAGAGCAAGCTGTACGTGATGCTCGCAACCAACCACGAAGACATCGCCAACTTCCAGCTCGAGTCCGGCAACCGACAAGCCTTCGAAGCGGAGATGGCCGACGCGATCAAGGCCTACGAGACTGCGGTCGATCTCGACCCGGATGAAACCATCGCCCGCTACAACCTCGGCGTCCTGGCGATGAGCCGCGCCAACGCAGCCGCGGTGAAACGCAACGCCATTCCGCCATCGGAGTTCCGAGCCAAAGCTGACGAGTTGAAGCGGTACGAGACGATCGAACGCGACGAGTTGAAGACCGCACTGAGCTATTTCATCGAGGTCGAAAAGCGGACGCCCAACGACTCGACCGTCATCATGGCGCTCACGTCGGTTCACGTCCGGCTGGACTCACCCGAATTGGCGGAAGAGTTCGAAGATCGCTTCGGCAAGGTGCTCTCGGGCGAACAGGTCGAGTCGTACTACGCCAAGTGATGATCGCTCGACGTAAAGACAAGGAGCCCGCTCGAAACGAACGGGCTCCTGGGTCATTTGCGGTCGGCTTTTGCCAGTGGGCTCACGCCGCTTCGGCTTCGCTCGGGGCTGCGCCGGTGGCGGTCTTGACGCTGCTGGGCTTGCCGCCGGGCTGCACGTCGGGTCGGCCCATCGGGTAGTACTCGATGCCGTGACGCTTCATGTCTGTCCGGTGCAGGCAGTTGCGGCCGTCGAAGATCAGCGGCTTGTTCATGACCGCCTTGACCTTGCTGAAGTCCATCGTCTCGAAGATCAGCCAGTCCGTGCAGATCGCGATCGCATCGGCACCCTCAGCGGCGCGAACCGGGTCGACACACCACTCGACGCCTTGGGTGAAGATCTCCTTCATGTTGTCAACGCCCTTGGGGTCGTAGGCCTTGACCGTGACTCCATTGTCCACCAGGTGCTTGATGACGTCGATCGCGGTCGACTCGCGGATGTCGTCGGTGTCGGCCTTGAAGGCCAGGCCCCAGACGGCGACGGTGGCACCCTTGGCGTCGCGGCCAAGCTTGTCCGTGATCTTCTGGGCAAACCGCTTCTTCTGGTTGTTGTTGGTGTCGATGATCGCGTGGACGAACTTGTTCTCGTAGTTCGCCTGTCGCGAGATGTGCTCCATCGCAGCAACGTCCTTCGGGAAGCAAGAGCCGCCGTAGCCGCAGCCGGCTCGCAGGAAGGCCGGGCCGATGCGCTTGTCGCTGCCCATGCCGCGACGGATCGCCTCGATGTCGGCGCCGTAGTGCTCGCAGAGGATTGTCAGCTCGTTCATGAAGCTGATGCGGGCCGCGAGCATCGTGTTGGCCGCGTACTTGGTCAGCTCGGCCGACTCCCAGTTCATGACGAACCAGCAGTTCGGGTTGCCGGCCTTGACCTGCTCCCGCAGGATCGGGTCGTACAGCTGGTGGACGGCCTGAGCTTCGGGAGCCTCGGGCTCGCCCGACTCGCAGCCGATGACGACGCGGTCAGGCCGCAGGAAGTCGTCGACGGCGGTGCCTTCTTTGAGGAACTCGGGGTTGGAGACGACGCGGACATTCGCGTTGGTGTGCTCCTTGAGATACTCGCTGAGCTTGCGGTTCGTGCCGGCCGGAACGGTCGACTTGACGATGATGGTCACCATGTCGCCGGCGTTCTCGCTCTGACGCTTTTCGAGCGCTTCGCAGACCTCTCGGCCCGCGGTCTCGAGGAAGGTCATGTCGACGGTGCCGTCCGGCTTGGGCGGCGTGCCGACGGCGAGGAAGACGATCTGAGCGTCCTCAACGGCCTCAGCGACGTCGCCGGTGAAGCTCAGGCGACCCTCGCGGATGTTCTCCGTCATGCGCTCGGCGAGGCCCGGCTCGAAGATCGGGCAATCGCCGGCCTGAAGCTTGGCGAGCTTGGCTGGCATCTTCTCGACGCCGCGGACGGTGTGCCCGATGGAGGCGAGACAGGTGCCGGAGCAGAGGCCGACGTATCCACAACCGATGACGGTGACGTTCATGAAAGTGTCCTGGCGTTGATTCTGATGCCTGTGAAGGCGAAGGGTGTGTCGAGCCTGCTCGTTCGGGCTCTGCACAAGGCTCATCGGCCGGCAATCACGTGCTGATGAGGCGGGGTGACGCTGGCGGAGCGGGTCGAGAGCTTATCGGCAACAGCAGCCGATGTCCCGCCTTTTGCACAAGCTTTCGCTTTGACGTTTGTCGATACCTCAAGCCGACGCGACCGCCGGCACCCCGGATGGGCTCGCCGACGGCTCTGCCGGACGGGGCGCGACCGCGTCCGCAAGCGGCCCGTCGGCAGGCTCTGGTTCGGGTTCGGGTTCCGCCTCGGGTCCGACGCGAATCCGCTCGTGAACCATGCCCATCTTGTACGCCGCGACGATGATGCTGCCGAACAGCACCAGGTAAAACGCCACCGCGTACCGCGTCCGGAAAAAGACGAGCATCGCCCCGGCCGCGACGAAGAAAATCGTCAACGCGTAGCTCACGACCACCGCCTGTCGCACGCTCAGATTGCGGTTGATGAGCTGATGGTGGAAGTGGTGCTTGTCCGCACTGAACAGCGGCCGACCCGCCGTCCAGCGACGGGCAAAGGCCAAGGCGGTGTCGAGCACCGGCAGGCTGAACATCACCAGCCCGCCCAGCATCCACTTCGCCCCCGCATCGCCGAGCAGAATGATCGAGACGGCCACGACGAAACCCATCAGCAGGCTCCCGGCATCGCCCATGAAGATGCTGGCCGGGTTGAAGTTGAAGGGCAGAAAGCCCAACACCGCGCCAAACAGGGCGAGCGCCAGTGCAACGCGGACCGCGTCCGTTGCGGGCGTGCCGCTCATCAACGCGACGCTGGCGGTCACGAAGACCAGCCCGGCCGCGATGATCGCCGTCACACCGCCACAAAGACCGTCCAGCCCGTCCATCAGGTTGCTGGCATTGCAGCAGAACACGACCAGCGCGATGACAAAGCCCCAACTCGCCACGGTCGCGGTCGCCGCCTCCACGGCCATCGGCACCTGGAGCGAGAGGTTGACGTGGAGCCACTCGAAGAAGAAGGCTGTGATCTGACCCAGAACGTCATCGCCCACGCCGAACAGCAGCAGACACACCGCCGCCGCGACTTGGCCGAGGATCTTGAGCACCGGCCGAACGCCGCGAACGTCGTCGATCAGGCCCAGTCCCGTAATCACGAACAGGCCAGCGAAGATCGGTGCCGGGAACCGCAGGCTGCCGCCGTCGCTGTGGACGGCCGAGAAGAACTGGCCCAGGGCCAGCGAGACGATCATCCCGATGAAAATCGCCACGCCGCCCAAATAGGCGACGGGTCTGGTGTGCAGTTTTCGTCCGCCGTCCGGGCTGTCGACGATGTTCGACAGCACAGCCACCCGCCGCATGATCGGCGTGAAAACATACGAAAAAACGAACGCGATGCAGAAGACGATGACGTAGGGCGCGAGCACCTCGTCATATGTCAACGGCCCTGACGGCTCGGGTGCTACCGGCCCGGCTTCGAGAAGACGCTCGAGGTCGATGCCGCCCGGTGCGTTCCAGGTCGACACGTCCCCCGTCAGACCGGCGGCGTCTTGGAGCGTGTCGTCCTGCACTTCGTTCAGTCTATCGGCTTGTCGCTAACGCAGTTCAAGCAGCCATCGATCCGGACCCGGCCTTGGCGTCGTCGATGACGGCGTCGATGATGCTCGACAGATCGTGCTTCGGCTCGAATCCGACGGTCTGGCGAAGACGCGACAGGTCCGGAACCCGACGCGGCACGTCCTCAAACTGCTGGCCGTAGACCTGGTCGTAGCCGACGTGACGGATCGAGCCGCTCCCGATGCGGTCGACGACCCGCTGAGCCAGATCGCCGATTGCGACTTCCTCATCGCTCCCGACGTTGAAGACGCGTCCGACGGCTTTGGGCTCGGCGAGCAGGGCGACCAGGGCGTGGACGACGTCCTCTACGTGACAAAAACAACGCGTCTGCCGCCCGTCACCGGTGACTTGCAGCTCGCCCCCAGCCAGCGCGGCGTTGACGAATCGCGGCAGCACCATCCCGTACTGGCCGACCTGGCGCGGGCCGACGGTGTTGAACAGCCGAACGACCACGGCGTCGAGGCCGAACTGTTTGTGGTACGCCAATGCCAGGAACTCGTCGATGCCCTTGGCGTAGGCGTAGCACCACCTGGCATGCAGTGTGGGCCCGATGGCGATGTCGTCATCCTCGCTGAAGGGCACGCGCGTGCCCTTGCCATAAACCTCGCTGGAGCTGGTCACCAGCACCGGCCTTCGCCAGCGATTGCACGCCTCCAGCACGACTTCGGTGCCATGGACGATCGATTGGATCGTCCGAACTGGTTCGTCGGCAATGAGTTGTACGCCGACTGCCGCTGCGAGGTGAAAGACCGCGTCGCAGTCGCTGGCGGCGAGGTTGACGGTCTGGGCATCTTCGACGCTGCCGCGAATGAGCGAAAATCGGCCCTTGTCTCCGGCGTCGTCGAGCAGCGGCTGGATGTTGCTCAGCCGCCCGGTGGAGAAGTCGTCGAGCGCGACAACGCTGTGTCCGCCAGCGAGAAGCGACCGAGCGAGGTGACTGCCGATGAACCCGGCCCCGCCGGTGATCAGATACCGCATCGGTTCACCGTACGACCGGCGTGCCGGCTAGGGTGTCAGGAAGGCGTTGGCGGTCCGACGAAGGGATGTGTCGGCCACAGCCTGCGCGAGTCCGCACAGCCGGCACCACCCATCATGCTGGCCCGATAACCTTAACGCGATCTTTACACTCCTGACGCGCTTTTCTTGACGACGGCTAAAGGATGATGTCGATCCGCCCTGGCAAAGCGCCCGGGTCTCGTTGCTCAACCCCGACTGACGCCTCCCCGGAGACGAATGCTCATGACCACCCGTAAGACCAACATCGAAAACCTTGAATTTCGCCGGCTTCTCGCCGTCGACACGTTCGGCGCTCC